>JBNMLY010000005.1:0-55050 GCA_050875065.1 Otoolea sp.
CTTCAAAAGTTGCAATAACAGTGGTATTATTATCTTGGAACTTCAACATAGTGATGCCTCCTTTCGTTGTATTCCCTACAAATAGGATAGCACATTTTGTTGAAGTTTCTTTATATTATTTTATCTAGCACAACAAGTTAAATTAAGATGTATGTAAAATCTTTTCAAAATTGCAACATTTGATAGACAAAATTCATAGAAAGAGTTATAATAGTATATAAATGCGAGAAAACTTATTCATTTTTCATTTGCTTTTGATACATCAGGTAGTGGATTGTATGGAATGGGCGGATGTGAAACATAATAAGGATATTGCATCATTGTTGTAAAAAACTGGGGGAAAAGGTGGTGGTTCAATGATCAAGGAAACGATCCAGGCGGTCAAGGACGCAGAGGCAAAGGCATCGGAACTGGTCGCGCAGGCTTCGGAGGAGGCACACCGTGTGAAAGCGGAGGCTGAGGCGGAAGCGGATCGAATGCTCGCAGATGCACAGAAAAGAGGGAAAGAAGCGGCTGCGAAGCAGGAAGAAGAACGGACGCACAGAGGGGAGGAGTACTTAAAACAGGCACTGGCGGAAGCCGAGGTGGAATGTCAGACGCTCAGAGAGATGGCGGACAGACGGAAACCAGAGGTGATTGACCGGCTGATAGCGGAACTGATTTGACGGTGTTTTCCGGATCTTTTCCCGGGCTTCGAAAAGCGGGGGCAGGGAGATTGTCTGGGAGGCATTCGGATGTGAATGGAGGGATGTAGATATGGCAGTATTGCAGATGCAAAAGCTATGTATCTGTGCCCTGAAGAAGGACCGCAAGGCCCTGATGGAGTTTCTGCAGGCTGCCGGAGTGCTGGAGCTGACGACGGAGATAGAGCCGGATGAGGTATTCAAACGGACCGATACGCTGGAGGACCGGCAGAGATTTGAGCGGAATGCGGCGACGGCGGACCGTGCCCTGGAGGTATTGGCTTCGGTGGCTCCGGAAGAGACATCGATGCTTGCGGGACTTGCCGGAAAGCCGCTTGCAAAGGCGGGGGCATACCGGGAGACGGAAGCGAACGCGCCGACGCTTTTAGGCGAGGCGGAACGCATTTTGAGCCTGCAAAAGCAGATCACGGAGGAGAAGACGGCGGCGCTCCGCCTGCTGGCGGAGGCAGAAAGCCTGAAACCGTGGCAGAAATTAGAGATTCCGCTTGCGTACCAGGAGACGAAACGGTGCGCCGTTTTAGTCGGTGCGGTCGGCGGAGGTACTTATACGCAGGAAGAACTCTACGCCGCTGTGGCGAGACAGGAACCGCAGTTAGAGAAATGGGAGCTGGAGGTCGTCGGAAGTGACGCCGATCAGACCTGCATCGCAGTGATTTGTCTGAAAGAGGACGAGGAGAAGCTGGAGACGGCACTCCGGTCCATCGGATTTGCCCGCCCGGCCCGCCCGGTGGAGGAAGTCCCGGCCGCTTACGCAGAAAAACTTAGGAGACAGGCGGCAGAGCATGAGAAAGCTGCTTCGGCGACCGAGGAAGAACTGAAACAGTGCGCTTCGGCAAGGGAAGATTTGAAATTATTGTCCGATTATTATCGGCTGCGAGCGCAGAAGTACGAGGCACTCGGTGGGATCTTACAATCGGAGAAAACCTGCATGATCACGGGATTTATCCCGAAACGCGATGCGAAAGGGCTGGAGGAGAAGCTGAATAGCCGGTTTGAACTGGCGGTGGAAAGCTCGGATGTGCCGGAGGATGAGGAAGCGCCGGTACTTCTCTCCAACGGAACGTTCGCAGCGTCGGCGGAAGGCGTGACCGCCTCCTTTGGCTTACCGGCCAAGGGGGAGATGGACCCGACCGGTATCATGGCAGCGTGCTATGTATTCTTATTCGGTCTGATGCTTTCAGATGCGGCATACGGGTTTATCGTATTTCTGGCGTGCTTCCTGGCACTCAAGAAGTTCCCAAGGATGGAAGAAAACCTGCGGAAATCGCTGCGGCTCTTCATGTACTGCGGACTTTCGACCCTGTTCTGGGGCGTCATGTTCGGCGGCTATTTCGGAGATGCGGTGGACATCGTGAGCAAGACCTTTTTTGGACACACAGTGACGATCCCGGCGCTCTGGTTTGTCCCGTTAAATGACCCGATGAAGCTTTTAGTTTATTCGATGTTATTTGGCGTGATTCACTTATTTTTAGGACTGGGACTGAAAGGGTATATGCTCTTAAAGGACGGCAAGGTTGTGGATTTTATCTGCGACGTGGTACTCTGGTATCTCCTGCTTCTGGGGCTGATCCTGATGCTGCTTCCGACGGAACTGTTTGGTTCCATCGCGCAGATGAACATCGTGTTCCCGCCGGCGGTCAATTCTCTGGCCAAGGGAATGGCGATTGTGGGTGCACTGGGAATCCTGGTGATGTCGGCGCGCGACAAGAAGAATCCGGTGCTCCGGCTGGCGCTTGGCGCGTATGATTTGTACAATATTACCGGATGGGTGTCGGATGTGCTTTCCTACTCGCGTCTTCTGGCGCTCGGACTGGCAACCGGCGTTATCGCATCGGTTATCAACCAGATGGGAAGTATGGTTGGAAATAATGTATTTGGCGTGATTGTATTTGTACTGGTATTCTGCTTTGGACATCTGTTTAACCTAGCGATCAACCTGCTCGGCGCGTATGTGCATACCTGCCGTCTGCAGTACGTCGAGTTTTTCGGAAAGTTCTATGAGGGCGGCGGAAAGGCGTTCCGTCCGTTTAAGCAGATAACGAAATACGTAGAAATCAAGGAGGATTAAATATGAGCGGAGTTGTATTTGCATTGTTGGGAGTTGCAGTGGCGGTTATTCTTGCAGGTATGGGTTCAGCCTACGGTGTCGGTGTGGCAGGTCAGGCAGCAGCCGGAGTTGTAACGGAAGATCCGGATAAATTTGCGAAGGTGCTTCTGCTCCAGCTGCTTCCGGGTACCCAGGGTATCTACGGTCTGCTGGTTGGTTTCATCGCTCTTTCTAAGATCGGTCTTCTTGGCGGCGGCGCTGACATGAGCATGTCGATCTCCCAGGGACTTTTATATCTGGCAGCGTGCCTTCCGATCGGTGTGGTTGGCCTGGTATCCGCAAGACATCAGGGCAGAACTTCGGTTGCTTCTATCGGTATCGTAGCGAAGAAACCGGAGCAGTTTGGTAAGGCGATGCTGTTCCCGGCGATGGTTGAGACCTATGCGATTCTGGCACTTCTGGTTTCGATTCTGGCAATCAATGCACTGTAATCTGGCACGGTTAAAAAGAATCAAAATCAGTTAAGGAGTGGGTGAAGCGTATGAATGGATTAGATAAAATAATTGCTCAGATCCTTGACGATGCAAAGCAGGAATCACTTGCGATTCAGGAAAAGGCGGCCGGAGAGGCGGAGGCGATCCGCGTGGCAGCCGGTGAAAAGGTCAAAAAACTGGAGGAAGAGCAGGCGAAAGCGGCGGCGCAGCGTGAAAAAAGCGATGAGGAACGGCTTCGTTCCTCGGCAGCGTTAAAGAAGCGCCAGGCGATCCTTGCGGCGAAGCAGGCGGTCATCGAGGAAATGCTTGCGGCGGCACATAAAGAGCTGCTGGCAAAGCCGGACGAGGCGTATTTTGCATGGATGGAGCAGCTTCTTTCCCGGTTTGTGACGGATCGGGCAGGAGAGATCTATGTTTCAAAACGTGATTTAGAGCGGATGCCGGATGATTTTCCGGCCAAGATAGAGAAGGCGGCACAGGAAAAGGGCGGAAGCCTGATCCTGAAAAATGAGCCGAAGGAGATCGACGGAGGTTTTATTCTCGTCTACGGCGGCGTTGAGGAGAATTGTTCCGTCGAGGCGCTCTTTGCATCCCAGCGGGACGAGCTGGCGGACAAGGTACACGCGATGCTGTTTGGATAACGGTGGAAGAAGGTAAGGAGGGCTTATATGTCTGATACAAAATATGCCTACGCGGTCGCCCGTATCCGGGCGCTGGAAAATGGGCTTTTTTCCTCCGCACAGATCGAACAGCTTCTGTCCGTAAAAAGCTACGAAGGGGCGCTGCGCTTTTTGACCGAGCATGGCTGGGGAGACGCAGACACACCGCTTCAGGCGGAGGCGATCCTGACGCGGGAGAAAGCGAAAACCTGGGAGACGGTCCGTGACCTTTTGAAAGGCGACGACGCGATCCTGGCGGTGCTTTCCTATGGGGATCTCTACCACAACCTAAAGGCGGCGATCAAGGATGCGGCGGCGCCGGGCAGTCACGGCAATGTCTATTTTGACGATTGTGCGGTGGACGGCGCGCGGATGGCGAAGATCGTGGCGGAGAAGGACTGGCAGGCGCTTCCGGCACATATGCGGGAGGCGGCGAAGGAGGCCAGCGAGACATTTCTGCACACGGGCGACGGACAGCTCTGTGATATTATCGTGGACCGGGCGGCGCTTACAGCCATCTATGAGTGCGGGAAGACGGCGACGGATGCGATCATCCGGGACTATGCCGAGACGACGGTCGCAGTGGCGGATATCAAGATAGCGGTGCGATCCCAGAAAACGGGCAAGCCCCTCGATTTTATGCGGCGGGCGATGGCACCGTGCGACAGCTTAAATATCGAGCGCTTATCACAGGCGGCGCTTGGCGGCGTGGGCGCGATCTGCGAATATCTGGAGGGAACCCGCTATGCGGGCGGCGCGCAGGCGTTAAAGGAATCGCCGTCGGCGTTTGAGCGGTGGTGCGACAATCAACTGATCGAGACGATCAAGCCGCAGAAATATAACCCGTTTACGGCGGGGCCGCTGGTAGCTTATGTGCTGGCGAAGGAAAATGAGATCAAAACGGTCCGTATCATCCTGACCGCCCGTCTGAACGGTCTTGAGGAGGAACAGATTCGGGAAAGGATAAGGGAGATGTATGTATAAGGTTGCAGTAGTCGGAGATTACGACAGCATCTACGGATTTGCGGCGCTGGGACTGGAAACATTTCCGGTGTCCGATGTGAAAGAGACGGAGAAGGTATTTCTGGAACTGGCTTCCGGTTCCTACGCGGTGATTTATATCACCGAGGCGGCGGCTGCGGGGATCGAGGCAGTCATCGACCGCTACCGGGAACAGCCGCTTCCGTCTGTGATCCTGATTCCGGGGATTTCCGGGAATACGGGAAAGGGCGTGGAGTCGGTCAAGCATTCGGTGGAACAGGCCGTCGGATCGGATATTTTGTTTGGAGATACCTGATACTATCATATATGGAATGTGAAATTGGGAAGCATTGGTAAGAATCTGCGGCCGGCCGGAGCTGTTTATGGGCAGTTCGGACGGCAGCGGGAGATGGCAGAAAGGTGGGTGAAACCTTCCAATGAGCAAAGGAACGATAAAGAAGGTAGCAGGACCGCTGGTTATCGCCAGCGGGATGCGCGATGCCAATATGTTTGACGTCGTCCGCGTCAGCGACGAACGTCTGATTGGCGAGATCATAGAGATTCACGGAGATGAAGCGTCGATTCAGGTATATGAGGAGACCTCCGGTTTAGGACCCGGCGAGCCGGTGGAGTCGATGGATGTACCGCTTTCGGTTGAGCTGGGACCGGGACTTCTGACGAGTATCTACGATGGAATCCAGCGTCCGCTGGACGATATCATGAAGGAGACGGGCAGCAACAACTTAAAGCGCGGCGTGGAGGTTCCGTCCTTAAAGCGTGATAAGAAATGGCAGTTTGTACCGACCGTGAAGGCGGGCGACGGCGTGGAAGCGGGCGATATCATCGGTACCGTGCAGGAGACGCTGATCATTGAGCATAAAATTATGGTGCCGTATGGGGTAAAAGGTACCGTCAAGGAGATCAAGAGCGGCGAGTTTACGGTGGAAGAAACCGTAGCGGTGATTGAGACGGAACACGGCGAAAAAGAGCTCACGATGATGCAGAAATGGCCGGTTCGGCGCGGACGTCCGTACCAGACGAAGCTGCCGCCGGTAAAACCGCTGATCACCGGACAGCGCGTTGTTGACGCATTCTTCCCGATCGCGAAGGGCGGCGTGGCAGCCGTGCCGGGACCGTTCGGAAGCGGCAAGACCGTGATCCAGCATCAGTTAGCAAAGTGGGCGGAAGCGGACATCGTCGTATACATCGGCTGCGGCGAGCGTGGCAACGAGATGACGGATGTTTTAAATGAGTTCCCGGAGTTAAAGGATCCGAAGACCGGGCATTCCCTGATGCAGCGAACCGTGCTGATTGCCAATACCTCGGATATGCCGGTAGCAGCCCGCGAGGCATCCATTTACACGGGTATCACGATCGCAGAGTATTTCCGCGATATGGGGTATTCGGTGGCACTGATGGCGGATTCTACCTCCCGTTGGGCGGAGGCGCTGCGAGAAATGTCGGGACGTCTGGAAGAGATGCCGGGCGAGGAAGGGTATCCGGCGTACTTAGGAAGCCGTCTGGCGCAGTTCTATGAGCGCGCCGGTCATGTCATCTGTCTCGGCAAGGATGGACGCGAGGGCGCGCTGTCCGCGATCGGAGCTGTATCCCCGCCAGGCGGTGATATTTCGGAGCCGGTATCCCAGGCGACGCTGCGTATCGTCAAGGTATTCTGGGGACTGGATTCGGCACTGGCATACAAGCGTCATTTCCCGGCGATCAACTGGCTGACCAGCTATTCCTTGTATGTGGATAACCTGGCCAAATGGTTTAATGAAAATGTATCGGATGAGTGGATGAGCTGCCGCCAGGGTCTTATGAGCCTTCTGCAGGAAGAGGCGGAGCTGGAAGAGATCGTAAAGATGGTCGGCATGGATGCACTGTCCCCGATTGACCGCCTGAAGATGGAAGCGGCGCGCTCGATCCGTGAGGATTTCCTGCATCAGAACTCCTTCCATGAGATTGACACATATACACCATTACAGAAACAGTTCCGCATGATGAAGCTGGTGCTGGCTTTCTATGAGCAGTCGAAGAAAGCGCTGGAACAGGGCGCCTCCATCCAGAATCTCATCAAGATGCCGGTGCGCGAGCAGATCGGACGTTTTAAATATACGAAACCAGAAGATGTGGAGAAAGAGTATCAGGCAGTCCTCGACGAACTTGCGAAAGAGGTTGCCGATGCAGCCGGAAAGGGGGCCTTCTAAATGCCGAAGGAATATAGAACCATACAGGAAGTTGCCGGCCCTCTGATGCTGGTACAGGGCGTGGAACATGTCACGTATGACGAGCTGGGTGAGATCGAGCTGGCGAGCGGTGAAAAGAGACGCTGCAAGGTGCTGGAGATCGACGGAGGCAATGCGCTGGTACAGCTCTTTGAGAGTTCTACGGGTATCAACCTTTCAAATAGCAAGGTGCGTTTTTTAGGCCGGACGATGGAACTTGGCGTATCGGAGGATATGCTGGGACGCGTCTTTGACGGCCTGGGCAATCCGATCGACGGCGGCCCGGAGATTCTGCCGGAGGAACGCCGCGATATCAATGGCCTGCCGATGAACCCGGCGGCGAGAAGCTATCCGCAGGAGTTTATCCAGACGGGCGTCTCCGCGATCGATGGCCTGAATACACTGGTCCGCGGCCAGAAGCTGCCGATTTTCTCGGCATCCGGCCTTCCGCACGCCAACCTGGCAGCCCAGATCGCGAGACAGGCGAAGGTGCGCGGCACGGATGAGCCGTTTGCCGTTGTCTTTGCGGCGATGGGTATCACCTTTGAGGAAGCGCATTTCTTTACTGAGAGCTTCAAGGAGACGGGCGCGATCGACCGTACCGTCCTGTTTATCAACCTGGCAAACGATCCGGCGGTTGAGCGTATCGCGACCCCGCGTATGGCGCTGACGGCGGCGGAATATCTGGCATTTGAGAAAAATATGCACGTTCTCGTTATCCTGACGGATATCACGAACTATGCGGATGCGCTGCGTGAGATTTCGGCCGCCCGCAAGGAGGTTCCGGGACGCCGCGGTTATCCGGGCTATATGTACACCGACCTTGCATCCCTGTATGAGAGAGCCGGACGCCAGAGAGGCAAGAGCGGTTCGATCACGATGATCCCGATCTTAACCATGCCGGAGGATGACAAGACGCATCCGATCCCGGACTTAACCGGATATATCACCGAGGGACAGATCATCTTAAGCCGTGATCTGTACCGCAAGGGCATCACGCCGCCGATCGACGTACTGCCGTCGCTGTCCCGTCTGAAAGATAAGGGAATCGGCGAGGGCAAGACGAGAGCGGATCACTCGAACACCTTAAACCAGCTCTTTGCGGCGTATGCGCGCGGCAAGGAAGCCAAGGAACTCATGGTTATCTTAGGTGAGGCGGCACTGTCGGATATTGACCTGATCTATGCGAAATTTGCGGATGCCTTTGAAAAAGAGTACGTTTCCCAGGGCTACAATACAGACCGCGACATCGAGGAAACGCTGCGGATCGGCTGGAAGCTGCTTTCCATCCTGCCGAGAAGCGAGTTGAAACGTATCGACGAGAAATATCTGGATCTGTATTATGGCAAAGAGTAAAAGCGGCTGTTTAGGATGAAGAAAATTCTGCATGAGTTAAAATGCAAAGTGATGGAAGAACCGTTGCTGGTTACGGACAGGCGCTTTTGAAATTGAAAGTGCCGTGAGATAACGGGAATTCTGCGGCATTTGAACCGTAACAGAAAAAAATGACAGCCGTGTTTTGGGAAAAGAGGTGGTACGCATGGCATCGACACAGGTCAACCCGACCCGGATGGAGCTTACGAGACTGAAAAAGAAGCTGGCGACAGCCACGCGGGGACATAAGCTGCTGAAGGACAAGCGCGATGAGCTGATGCGCCAGTTCCTGGATCTTGTCCGGGAAAATATGGCGCTGCGCCAGAAGGTGGAGGCGGGCATCCGGAGTGCGAATGTGAATTTCGTCATCGCCAAGGCCGGGATGTCCGAGCAGGCGCTAAACACCGCGCTTGCCGCGCCGAAGCAGGCAGTTTATCTGGAAGCGGACAAGAAAAATGTAATGAGCGTCGATATTCCGGTGTTCCATTATAAGACCCGGACGGCGGATGAAAATGATATTTACTCGTATGGATTTGCGTTTACGTCGAGTGATCTGGACGGAGCAGTCAAGTCGCTGGCGGATATCCTGCCGGATATGCTGCGGCTGTCCGAGACAGAGAAGGCCTGCCAGCTCATGGCAGCCGAGATCGAGAAGACGCGCCGGAGAGTCAATGCGCTGGAACACGTGATTATTCCGGAGGCACAAAAAAATATCAAATATATCACGATGAAGCTGGATGAAAATGAGAGAAGCACGCAGATCCGCCTGATGAAGGTGAAAGATATGATGCTGGAGGAGAAGCATCATTATAAGGAGAAGCGGGAACTTTGTTCGTGATGATGAAAATGCCTCTTCTGGCAGTTTAGATGCTGCTGGGAGGGGCATTTTTTGAGGTAGGAATTTTCTGAACTGAAAATTCCGTAAGATACAGTGGTGGTAGCGGATTTTGCCAATTTTGTATGCGAAGCATTGGCAAAATAAAAGAGACAGAAAAAAGTAAGGTATTTATTGGAAATATTTGGTAGAATAGGAAGAAATGAAGGGAGGAATTTTTCATGTTAAATCAGGTACAGAGAACGCTTGCCTGGGTGGCGGCGTTCCTTTTGGCGCTGGGAATGTTGTTTCTGCCGGTTTCGAAGGCGTATGCAGGGTCGGCGTCAGGCAATGGTGAGATGAGAGGCGTATGGGTTTCCTATCTGGACTGGAATCAATGGCCGAAGGATGAGGCCGGTTATAAGAAGGCGATGGATCAGACGCTGGATCTCTGTGTACAGAAGGGCTTAAATACCGTATTTTTACAAGTGCGTCCGGATGGGGATGCGATGTATCCGTCTCAGTATTTCCCATGGTCGAAGTTTGTCTCCGGCACGCAGGGAAAGAATCCGGGGTATGATCCGCTGGCGTATGCGGTGCAGGCGGCGCATCAGAGAGGCCTGCAGATTCATGCGTGGATCAATCCGTATCGGATCACAGGGTATCTGAACCGTTATTCGGATCTGTGTGCGTCGAATCCGGCGATCGCGTGGGCGAAGGACGGGGACAGCTCCAATGACCGGTGGGTTCTTTGCCAGAATGGCGAGTATTATTACAATCCGGCAGTTCCGCAGGTGCGACAGCTGATTATTGACGGTGTGAAAGAGATCGTGAAAAATTACGAAGTGGACGGTATCCACTTTGATGATTATTTCTATCCAAATCTCGATGACAGCAAGGCTGAGACCTGGTTTGACAATCCGGAATATAAGGCAAGCGGCACGTCCTTAAGTGTGGCAGCGTGGAGACGGAACAATGTCAATGAGCTGGTGAAGAGTGTTTACAGTGCGGTTAAGTCCATCCGCCCGCAGGCATCGTTTGGCATCAGCCCGGAGGGATATTTACAGAACCTTAGAACGGATACCCGCCAGTTCACGGATGTGGATACGTGGATGACTCAGAGCGGCTATGTGGATTACCTGATGCCGCAGATTTACTGGGGATTTGAAGCGAAACAAAAGGGCCAGGCAGCAGGATATGCCTTTGCAAACTGCCTGAATGAGTGGGTAACGCTGAAAAAGAAGGGAAATGTTAAGCTGTATGTCGGTCTGGCTCTCTATAAGACGGGAACGGATGCGGCAGACGGCAATGCGGTTCCTGAGTGGCAGCGGTATCACGATATTATGAAGCGTGAGGTTGAGGCAGGACGGGCGACCGGACAGGTAAGCGGCTACTGCTTCTATGATTTCTCATCCCTGACGCGTGCGGCGGCAGCGGAGGAAGTGGCGAATGTGACAGCGCTGTTCCATTAATCAAATAAACAAAGAAACTGGAAAAAAGTTTTTGCTTACAAGCTGAAAAGTTATTCCTGTTCAGAAGTAAGTGCGTTTGGAGCCGAAAGTGCCATATAAAAAACGTGGCGTCAGCGAAGTTTGCTGATTTGAAATACAAGGAATCTGTAAAATCCAGTTACAGTTTGCACGATAGGTAAGTTGTAATGAAAATTTTTGGACGGTAATGTAGCACCCCCGCGGATGATTGCATCTGTGGGGGTTCTGTGTTATACTGGATGCACGATTGCAGTAAAAGATAGGCTGCTGTTTGCAGAAAATGCAAATGACAGCCGGTATACGGACGAGGAGAAGGAAGATGAAAAAGACAGCACTTGTCATCATGGCAGCCGGGATCGGAAGCCGATTTGGCGGAGGAATCAAACAGCTGGAGCCGGTAGGCCCGAATGGTGAGATTATTATGGATTACTCGATCCATGACGCGCTGGAAGCTGGATTTGATCGGATTATCTTTGTGATCCGCCATGATTTGGAAGAGGATTTCAAAGAAGTAATCGGGCGTCGGATCGAGAAGATTGCACCGGTAACATACGCATTTCAGGAACTTTCGGATGTGCCGAAAGGATTTAGTGTTCCAGCAGATCGGAAGAAACCGTGGGGAACTGGTCAGGCGATCTTAAGTATCCGGGGACTGGTAGAAGAGCCATTTTTGGTTATCAATGCGGACGATTATTATGGAAAAGAAGTGTTCCGGAAGATTCATACATATATGGTAGAACAGATGGACGTGAACGCACCGGTGTATGATATCTGTATGGGTGGCTTTATTTTGGCCAATACGCTCAGCGAGAACGGCGGCGTGACACGCGGCGTCTGTGAGGTGGGTGAGAATGATATTTTGAAGTGTGTAACGGAGACGTACAATATTCAGAAGACGCCGGACGGCATGACGGCGATGGATAAAGAGGGAAATCCGGTTTCGGTGCGAGAAAACCAGTATGTATCAATGAATATGTGGGGCCTGACACCGGGCTTTGTGGATGAGCTGGAAAAAGGATTTCCGAAATTCCTTGCGAGCCTGAAAGCGGGCGATGTAAAGTCGGAGTACCTGCTCCCGACAATTATCGACCAGATGATCCACGACGGACGCGCACAGGTTACACTGCTGGAGACGCACGACCGTTGGTTTGGTGTGACCTACCGCGAGGATAAGGAGAGTGTGACGGAGTCGATCCGCGCGCTGATCCGCGAGGGCGTTTACCCGGAGAAGTTGTTTTAGGAAATAAAACTTAACATGATACACATAAATCCTGCATAGGATACCATGTAAGCCTTGGATTAAGGGGGAATGGCAGTCCGATGCAGGATTTTGCTTATTTTAAAAGTCTTTATCCGGCAGCTTTCAAGCAGATGCAGCTTTGCGTCGAAGAGGTCTGCGATGAGATGGAGTATAAGGGAAGTCCCATCTATGATGAATATCCGGATCGGCTCTTTTTGGAAAAACTGACGAAACGGGCGCTGGAGAAGTGGCAGGGGAAAAACGCAGATGTAGAGAAAAAAATGCAGGTGCCAATCCATATGAAAGCGGCGGCAATCGCTGATGAGGGACGTAAATCAGATGAAATAAATCGGTTTTCCGAGGGAGGGGATGCGCTGGAAAATGGTTCATTGATGTCAGCAGAGAGAAAGCAAAATTTTCTGACGACGGAGGAAATTTCTGGAAAACAGGAGAAAAACCTGGTGGGGGCAAGCATACAGCCGCATGTTCCGGGAAATGATGTATGGTATGGACCTTTTCGGGGGGAGCAGCAGGGGACGGAGGCTGGGTATACGGTGTGGGAGGCGACAGAGCCAAATCTAACGGCACAAGAGCGCCGTCCGTGGAGTCCGCCGCCAGGTCCACGTCCAGGGGGCGCAGGGAATCCGTGGGGTCCACCGCCCCCGCCGCCAGGTCCACGTCCAGGGGGTGCAGGGAATCCGTGGGGTCCGCCACCCCCGCCGCCGGGTCCGGGAAATCCGTGGGGTTCACCACCCCCGCCGCCGGGTCCGGGAAATCCGTGGGGTCCGCCGCCCCCGCCGCCAGGCCCGCGGCCGGGGAAAGCCGGAAATTCATGGTGGGCGGGCAACTGCCTTTTTCCTGGCTGTAGTGGACGGAGAGAAACGCCGATACAGGATTTTTTACAGGTACTCCTGATGAATGAATTGCAGGAGAGAAGACGCTGTAAAAAATGTTAGCAGTTCTCGGGAGTGATAAGGAAAGAAAAAGAGAGGACTGCAGATAGTATTTCTTACAAATATTAGAACTTCTGGAATTTGGCGCTTGCTTGTGTTATACTGAGAAAAAGGCGGCTGCGGGGACAGATAGATGCCTGCCAGCCACCTTTTTTCTGTTCTTTAACAGGAAATTCCGATGGAACTTCCTATTAAATAAAAAGGCACATCCTTTTTATGAAAAAGCGTGGACCCATAGAGAAAATGGCAATAAAAGAGATCGCGGCAGAGGTATATGACAGGGATAGAAACTGTTACAGGGGCTTTGTGCGGTAATGGAATGATGGGCGTTTACTAGATACAAAGAGGAATTATGATGAAGAGAAACCTAAAGAGGATATGGATATTATTGATATTATTTGTGCTGGCAGTGGCTGGCTATTTTATCTGGTCTTGGATGGAACAGCGTGAAGAGGGAGCTGTTTATACTTCGATCGAAGATGCGAATCTTCCGGTTGCTTATGTCAATATATTTGGACGCCGGATGAACGAGCTGGACGGTTATGTGGAAGATAACCAGAAAGCGGCGGGGCGCGGGGATCTGACTGTGCTTCCGGCCGATCGGAGACTTTCCATGACGATAGATAAGCTGGATTCCCAGATTACCGGCATTCAGTACGAGATTCGGAGTCTTGACGGGGAACGTCTGGTGGAACGGACGACGGTAGAGAATTGGGAGCAGTCAGGGAAAGAAATTTTAGTGGAACTTCCTGTCCAGAATCTTTTAAGTGAGGGGGCAGAGTATCGTTTAACACTGGCAATCGCGACGGAGACGCATCCGGCAGTATATTTTTATACTCGTGTGATGTGGCAGGAGGAAAGCCGGGTACAGGAAATGATAGATTTAGCGGTGGCCTTTTCTGAAAAGACATTTAATTATGATTCAGCCAGGGAACTGACAACTTATCTGGAAACGGATCCCAATATGGATAACAGTTCGCTGGGGCATGTGACTTTGAAGAGTGATTTTAACCAGCTTACCTGGAAAGGGCTTTCGATTGAGCGGGTCGGTGAACCGGAGATTCATCTGCGGGAATTGCAGGGGATTCTTGGGACGGTTGATTTAAAATACGTAGTTCGGGAGACGGGAGAAAATGGAAGTGCAGCGTATTATGATGTGATCGAAAGCTTCACAATGAAGCTGGGGAACCAGCGTATTTACATGATGAATTATGACCGGAGGATGGATCAGGTTTTTACTGGCAATGGAAGTGATTATTCCGGCGATCGGATTATGCTTGGGGTATCGGATGCAGAAGATTTACAGTCTATGCAGGATTTATCAGGACAGTACCGGGCATTTGTGGCGAACCGGGCGCTCTGGATTTATGATGAAGAAAAAAAAGACAGCACAAAGGTATTTGCGTTCCGAAAGAGCGAGAGTGATACGAGAGTTAATTATGACACATACGGAATTAAGATTCTGAATGTGGGAGAAGCTGGTGAGATTGATTTTGCTGTGTATGGCTACATGAGCCGCGGCAATCATGAGGGGACGACAGGAATTGCGCTGTATCGTTATGAGAGCGCGGCCAATTCCCTGACGGAACGGCTGTATCTGCCGGCATCGACCGACTATGGCAATCTGCGTCAGGATATAGGGAAGCTGTGCTATTTGAGCGGCGGCCAGACATTATATGTACTGATGAACCATGCGGTTTACAGCATTGATCTGACAGGAAAAGAATATATGGTAGTGGCAGACGGTCTGACGGAAGAAAATTTTGCAGTCAGCACGGATGCATCCCGGATTGCCTGGCAGGACGGGGATAATATCTATGATTCGCGAAAACTCCATGTGATGAATCTTCAAACCGGTCAGAAAAATGAGATCGCCTTTGCAGATAAGACGGTGATTCGTCTGATTGGCTTTGTGGGGACAGATCTGGTGTATGGATTGGCGCATCCGAACGAGCAGCTCACGACAGACGGGCGCGTGACGGGGCTCCCGCTGTATGCGGTCGAGATTGTCGGCAGCAACATGGAGATGGAAACCCGCTATGAGAAGACGGGCGTCAGCCTGGTAGATGTGCGGATTCAGGACAGCCGTGTCCATCTGACGCGGATGCACCAGATTGGAAACGGTTATCAGCCGATGGAGGAGGATACGCTGGTCTGCAATGAGGAAGTTTCAAAGGATCCGCTAGATGGGATAGCGACTTTCAACGACAGTGCGAAAGGACGCCTCTATTGTGTAAAGCTGGATGCGGGCAGGATGGCCCGGAGTACGAAAGTACACGTTCCCAAACAGGTGGCAGCCGAGGAAAATGACGTGATTGTGCTTCAGAACAATGGCGCGGTATCACAGCGTATTTACAGTGCTTACAGCGAGGGACGCCTGAAGGGATCTTATGCAGAATTTTCCAGTGCAGTGCAGGCGGCTTATGAGGGTATGGGATTGGTGACGGATGAAAATGACCGCGTTGTTTGGGTGCGGGCGAACCGGAGCGATGCGAAAATGATCCGTGACGTCCAGAGTATGCCGGCAACCGTCAGCCGTTATCTGTCAGATATGGCGGATGGAAAGACGACCGCTTCCGATGGTACGGAGTTGATTGATGCGCGTGGATTGAGTCTGAACCAGATTCTTTATTTTGTCTATGCGGGTATGCCGGTGGTGGCGTATCTGGGGGATGGAAGTTATGGTTTGATTTATGGATATGACGCGTATAATATTTCCTGCCTCTGGTATCCGGGGACTGAATTTGCCTACACGGACAAAATGGGACTCAACGATGCAGCGGCATTTTTTGAGGGAAATGGAAATAACGACTTTATCTGCTTCCTTGCAAAATAAAGGAAAACCGGAAAGCCGATGCTTTACAAATTGAGATGTTATGATATAATCATCTAGATAACGCTATGTAAATTTAAGAAAATGTTAAAAATTCAGGATGCTACTAGCGTGCGCAAGTGGTATCGAAAGAGGATAGCTGTTTGGTAGGTTCACGTATTTATTGTGGGAACTGCATAAAAAACTGCTTTGCAAGGCAAGAATCCGTTGTTGAAGAAAAAGTTGCATGGATTTTTGTGCGGCTGTGAAAGCGCTGAACAGTTACGCAGGATAATAGATTTTGAGGTGCAGAATGGAACAATTTATTATGAAAGGCGGAAATCCGCTGGTAGGTGAAGTGACTATCAGCGGAGCGAAGAATGCAGCCCTGGGAATCCTGGCGGCATCGATTCTGACCGATGAGGATGTTTTGATAGAAAACCTGCCGGATGTGCGTGATATCAACGTGTTTCTGGAGGCTGTTTCGGAGATTGGCGCGATGGTGGATCGGATTGACAGGCATACAGTCCGCATCAATGCAAAAGGAATTCATGCGATTCATGTGGATGACGAGTATATCCGCCGGATTCGTGCTTCCTACTATTTTATTGGCGCTCTGCTTGGCAAGTACAAGAGCGCGCAGGTTCCGCTTCCGGGCGGATGCAACATCGGCAGCCGTCCGATCGATCAGCATTTGAAAGGATTCCGCGCCCTTGGGGCAAAGGTACATGTGGAAAATGGCGCGGTGATCGCACATGCGATTGATCTGGTGGGCACTCACATTTATCTGGATATGGTGTCGGTCGGTGCGACGATCAATATCATGATGGCGGCGACGCTGGCAGAGGGCGAGACGCTCATTGAGAACCCTGCAAAAGAGCCGCATGTGGTCGATGTGGCGAACTTCTTAAACAGCATGGGAGCTAATGGCAAAGGCGCCGGAACCGACGTGATCCGCATCCGCGGCGTCCACAAGCTGCATGGAACGGAGTATTCGATCATTCCGGATCAGATCGAGGCTGGCACTTTTATGTGCGCAGCAGCGATCACCCGCGGCGATGTGATGGTGCAAAATGTCATTCCGAAGCATCTGGAAGCGAGTTCTGCGAAGCTCATTGCGATGGGGTGTGAGGTGACGGAGTTTGATGAGGCGGTGCGCGTCGTGGGACGTCCGAGCCATGTACACACAGATATCAAGACGCTTCCATATCCGGGATTTCCGACCGATATGCAGCCGCAGATTACCGTGACACTGGCGCTGGCACAGGGAACCAGCGTGGTAACGGAGAGTATTTTTGAAAATCGTTTTAAATACGTGGACGAGCTTGCACGCATGGGAGGACGCATCAAGGTAGAAGGTAATACCGCGATTATTACCGGAGTGAAGAAGCTGACCGGCGCCCAGGTGGAAGCGCCGGATCTGCGTGCAGGCGCCGCTTTAGTCATTGCAGGACTGGCAGCGGAAGGATATACAACCGTCGATGAGATTGGTTATATCCAGAGAGGATATGAGCATTTTGAGAAAAAACTGCAGGGACTGGGCGCTGTGATCGAAAAAGTGGACTCGGAGAAAGAGGCGCAGAAGTTTAAGCTTAAAGTAGGCTGATAAAACGATACGCATTGGCTGCCGTGGGAATTTGCTGTATTGATTACATGCGAAGTCACGGCAGATTCGGCTGTGGATTACGCATACATGAACCGGAATGTTAGTTCATAAAATTTGTGCCGGTCACATATTGCTTGACAGACGGGACAGAGTATGTTATCGTACAGTTGAAACTTTTAATAATTAAAAAGTTCGTATATATCCCTTATTCAGAGTGATGGAGATACAAAGGATCTGTGAAGTCACGGCAACCCCGTTACGTGGACCCGGAAATTTGGTTTCAGTGGGGAACGGAAGGTGCCAGCCTGAGCGAGGAATCGGGTAACCGGTTTATCGAGCAATAAGAGGATTTGATCGAGATAATCAAGTCCGTATTGCTGCGGACTTTTTTTATTTCATAGGAAAGTACATCCTATGAAACAAAAACGTGTTGCGTTGCTGCGCACTTGCGAGAAGAATTATATCGCAAGCGTACATAACAAACACAATCAAAGGAGGAAATATGGAGAGATTACTTTTTACATCTGAATCAGTAACCGAAGGACATCCGGACAAAATGTGCGATCAGATTTCGGATGCGATTCTGGACGCACTCTTAGAGCAGGATCCGATGAGCCGCGTGGCCTGTGAGACAACGACTACAACCGGTTTGGTTATGGTTATGGGAGAGATCACGACGAAAGGTTATGTGGATATCCAGAAAGTGGTCCGCAACACGGTTCGTGAGATTGGCTATGACCGCGCAAAATACGGTTTCGACTGTGATACCTGCGGTGTGATCGTGGCGCTGGACGAGCAGTCCCCGGATATCGCGATGGGCGTTGACAAGGCGCTGGAAGCAAAAGAGAACAAAATGACGGATGAAGAGCTGGAAGCGATCGGCGCCGGCGATCAGGGCATGATGTTTGGTTATGCCACCAATGAGACCGAGGAATATATGCCGTACCCGATCTATCTGGCACACAAACTGGCACACCAGCTGACAAAGGTCCGCAAGGATGGAACACTGCGCTACCTGCGCCCGGATGGCAAGACGCAGGTAACCGTAGAGTACGGTGAGAATGGCAAACCGTCCCGCTTGGATGCAGTCGTTCTTTCTACCCAGCATGACGAGGAAGTAACCCAGGAGCAGATCCATAAAGATATCAAAAAATATGTATTTGACGAGATTCTTCCGGCAGAGATGGTCGATGCGAATACGAAATTCTTTATCAACCCGACCGGACGTTTCGTGATCGGCGGCCCGCACGGAGACAGTGGTCTGACCGGCCGTAAGATCATCGTAGACACCTACGGCGGTATGGCACGCCACGGCGGCGGTGCATTCTCCGGTAAAGACTGCACGAAAGTAGACCGTTCCGCTGCATACGCAGCCCGTTATGTTGCGAAGAACATCGTAGCAGCCGGACTGGCAGATAAGTGCGAGATCCAGCTTTCCTACGCGATCGGTGTTGCGCAGCCGACTTCCATCATGGTAGATACCTTCGGAACCAGCAAGTTACATGAGGATCAGCTGGTAGAGATGATCCGCAAGCACTTTGACCTGCGCCCGGCTGGCATCATCAAGATGCTTGATCTGCGCCGCCCGATCTACAAACAGACGGCTGCATACGGACATTTTGGCCGCAACGATCTGGATCTTCCGTGGGAGAAGCTGGATAAGGTGGATGAATTAAAGGCATATCTGTAAGAGCAGGATTATTATTGAATATGAAATAGAGCGGACTGCCGCAGGCGGCAGAATCCGGCGCTTTTCTTGGGAAGAGAGGGTGCGGCGGGATTCTTGCAGGGCTTGTGGCAGTCTGTTTGTTTATAATACTTTTAGAGACGTAGGCGGCAAAATATGATACACTATTTTCGTAATAAAAGTTGGAGCAGGCAGATAGAAACAGGGAGGGGCTGGTGACAGCTCCCTGTATCAGGGAAAAAGCGGAAGTCTGGAAACGAAATCTGCCGGATATGAAAGGGGACAGGATGAAGATACGCACACGTCTGGCGATTGCTTTTATAACGATTACAGTAGTTCCGATTGTACTCATATTTGTGGCGGCTTTTGGGCTTGTAAGTTATCAGGAACATTTGTTTCAGAAAACATATGGGCTGTCCGAGCAGATTGATCTGCTCTCCGGCAACCAGACACAGGTCTTTAACCGTCTGACCCAGGGAATACAGGCGGAGATTCGGGACGCAGTCGGGGAGAATACCGAATTGTTTGAGCAACCGTCTTACCTGGATAAGATAAATGATGAACTGCGTGATAAATATTCCTATCTGGTGGTACGGAAGGGAAGCGAGATTACGTTCTGCGGAAGTGAGGAGGGACGGAAACTTTGTGAGCATCTGGCACCGTATGGTGATTACCAGGGCGGTTTGGCTGGTGGAATCTATATGGATGGAGAGGAACAACATCTGGTCAAGCAGATCGATTTTAAATTTTCGGATAATTCACAGGGCAGCGTCTTTATTGTGACGAACGTCGGCGATTATGTGCCGGAGATCAAGGCGATGCTCGGGGAGATGCTGCTTCTGGGAGTTCTGATTATCAGCTTTATGGGTGGCCTGCTGATTATGTGGATTTACCGTTCGCTGCTGCGTCCGCTGCACAAACTACAGGAAGCAACCAAGAAGATTCGCGATGGAAATCTGGATTTTACCCTGGATGTGGATGATGAGGATGAGATCGGAATGCTTTGCCAGGATTTTGAGCAGATGCGTATGCGTCTCAAGGAATCTCAGGAAGAAAAACTTCAATACGACAAGGAAAGCAAGGAACTGATCAGCAATATCTCCCATGATTTAAAGACTCCAATCACAGCGATCAAAGGCTATGTGGAAGGGATTCAGGACGGCGTGGCATCCTCGCCGGAGAAGCTGAATAAATATATCCGCACGATTTATAATAAGGCCAATGACATGGATCGCCTGATCGACGAGCTGACGTTTTATTCAAAGATCGATACAAACAAGATTCCGTACAATTTTACCAAGATCAATGTGTCAGAATATTTTGGTGATTGTATTGAGGAAGTTGGTCTGGATATGGAGACACGCGGCGTGGAGCTGGGGTATTTCAACTATGTGGATGAGGATGTGATTGTGATCGCGGACGCGGAGCAGATGAAGCGAGTGATCAACAACATCATCGGAAATTCACTGAAATATCTGGATAAGAAGAAGGGTATTCTGAATATCCGTATCAAGGATGACGGAGATTTTATCCAGGTTATTATCGAGGATAATGGAAAGGGAATCGCGGCGAAGGATCTGCCATATATTTTCGACCGTTTTTACCGGACGGATTCGTCGAGAAATTCGTCGAAAGGCGGCAGCGGCATCGGGCTCTCGATTGTGAAAAAGATCATTGAGGATCACGGCGGACGCATCTGGGCGACCAGCAAGGAAGGGATCGGCACGGAGATTCATTTCGTGCTGCGTAAGTATGTCGGGGCATAGTGATTTGAAGTTTGGTCGTGCAAAAAGAAATTGTTCGTTCACGAAAAGTATATGTATTTATTATGGATGACGGTGAAAAAACTTATGCCGGAATGGAGCCGTTTAAATAAAAACAGCAGGAGGAGTTCAATATGAGCAGAATATTAATCGTAGAAGATGAGGAAAGCATTGCGGAACTGGAAAAGGACTACTTGGAACTTTCTGGTTTTGAGGTTGAGATAGAAAATAATGGCGAGACAGGGCTCAAGCGTGGCATTGAGGAAGACTTTGATCTGCTGATTCTTGACCTGATGCTGCCGGGAGTGGATGGCTTTGAAATCTGTAAAAAGATTCGAGAGATAAAGAATACGCCGATCATCATGGTTTCGGCGAAAAAGGATGATATTGATAAGATCCGTGGGCTGGGACTGGGGGCAGATGATTATATCACAAAGCCATTCAGCCCGAGTGAGCTGGTGGCGCGGGTCAAGGCGCATCTGGCACGTTATGAGCGTCTGATCGGCAGCGGTATGCCGGAAAATGAGATCATTGAGATTCGGGGACTCAAGATTGATAAAACAGCCCGCCGTGTGTACATCAATGGAGAGGAGAAAAATTTCACGACGAAAGAGTTCGATCTGCTTACCTTTTTGGCGCAGAATCCAAACCATGTATATACGAAAGAAGAGTTATTCCGAGAGATCTGGGATATGGAGTCGCTGGGCGATATTGCGACAGTTACCGTGCATATCAAGAAGATACGCGAGAAGATAGAGTTCAACACGGCGAAACCCCAATACATTGAGACGATATGGGGCGTTGGATACCGATTTAAAGTCTGATAGCCGCAGAGGGCGTGGGGGCAGAAAAAAGAGTTTCGGTGAGGGAGGAAAATGTTGGAAAAAATTTGTACCGGGCTGGTTCGTGGGCTGTTGGGAGGAACCTTATTCTTCCTGACTGTGCTCAGTGCCTTTGTGACCTGCCGGGTTTATGGAGGTGCAGAGATTGTGGAGTATGGAAAAGATAGTCCACTTCTGCACCTACTTTTTTGTGCCTTTGCGATTGGGCTGGTGCTGCTGTTCAGAGGAAAAAAGGAGGCGTTAGAAGGGGCACAGGAAAGTAGCACACAAAGTCAGAAAGGTGAAAGCGTCCGGGGGAAGAAGAGCGGGGATGAAAGAGAAGAAAAGCGGAAACAGGGGATTGGAGAAGGGTGGAAAAGCACTTGCTGGGAAAATCGCTGGATATTACTTCTGACGGCCGTGGGGTATTTTCTCTGGATTCTCCTCATTCCGTCATGGGGCGGTTCTGACTCCCATCAGTGCATGATATCCGCGCAGGGGCTTTTGCAGGGCGATTTCAGTGCCTGGGAGCCAGTGGCGTATTCTTACGGCGCGGTGGAAGAGCCACTTGGATATGCGTACACCTATCCGTCACAGAATGGTCTGATTCTTTATATGGCAGCGCTGTCATTTTTCTTTGGAGAGGCGGCGTTTGCGGTTTTTCAGATTTTCAATATTGCTTTTTTCTTTCTGGGAATCGTGAGCCTGCAGCAGATGATGATCCGGGGAAATAGAAAGCACGGCGTGCTTTTGTGGATGGCGTGCTGCCTGCCGTTTTCTTTCTATATCCTCTTCGTGTACGGCACGATGCCGGGATTTGGGCTTTCCTGCCTGGCGATGGAACGGCTGGTGCGGTATGTGGAAGAACGGCGTGGAATGGACTTCTGGATGGGGGCAGTGGCTGCAGCTGCGGCAGTCATCCTGAAATCTAACTATGAGATTGTGCTGGTGGCGCTGTTTTTATATCTGGCATCTTCGGGTGCTTTTCGGAAGAAAATCCGACTATTGGTGGCAGCAGTGCTTCTGGTAGCGGTATACGTGCTCGGAAACTGGGGAATTCAGACGGGAATGTCTTTCATAACGGGATATCCACCATCCGACGGCGCGCCGATGATCGCCTGGGTGCAGATGGGATTGGAGGAGAGCAAGCGCGGACCGGGCTGGTACAATGGTTATCAGGTAAAGCTGTTTCAGAAAGCGGACGGGGATGCGGATCTGGCGTCTGCATGGGCGCAGGCAGATTTGCGGAAAACGCTTTCGGATATGGCAGAAGAACCGGCGAAAACCGCTGATTTCTTTGTGCGGAAGATTGAATCGATCTGGGCGGAACCAACTTTCCAGAGTCTCTGGATCCAGGAAGTGGGAAATACCTCCTGGGCGGAAGAAAGCCCGCCGTGGCAGTTGTTCAAAGAGGAAGGCATATTGAATCGGCTCTATGTTTTTGCGGCGAATTGGATGCAGACGTTTGTGTATGCGATGGCGTGTATCTGGGCGATGATCGGGATGCGCGACAGAGATGGTTTAACGAAAAAATCCCAGACAAAAAGAGTGAAGGAAAAGAGGGCGGAAATAGAAAAGGTAACGAAAACAGTGGAAATGGAGAAAAAACAGAGAATGGAGATGCATCAGGAACCGCTGGAACATGGAAAACAGGATAAATGGGGAATGCTGCTTCCGGGAATCGTGTTTATCGGAGGATTTTTGTTCCATCTGGTCTGGGAGGCGAAAGGGCAGTATTCGGTGGTCTATTTTATGCTGCTTCTGCCATATGCATATCTGGGAACAGAGAGAGTGGTTGATGTACTTTTGAGTGCGACCGATGCCAAGAAATTATGATAAGTTGTAACAAGAACAAGAAAGAGAGCGTTCATACAAAAATAACCAGAAGATAGCATGTATTCGCTGGTATGTTTTATTTATTAGATTTAGAATGAAAAGGTACTGGGAAGAGCCAGATAGATGCTGATCCCAGTATCTTTTTCATTCTAAAAACGGGTTCAAAGACTTAAATCCTCTTTAAAAATTGCAGTGATAAATACGTTCCGCTGCCTTATAGAAGACGGTTTCCCAATATTTCTCCGGAATCAGCCGCTTCGTGATTTCGATGTAATCCTCATAGTTGGCGAGCGGCCAGTCGGTGCCGAACATGAGCTTGTCGTAGTTGCGGATGTAGGCAAGCCAGGTTTTCAGGGTGCTGATGTATCCGCTCTGTTCTTCGAGAAATTCCGGGACGTCGAATTTGCCCTCCAGAAGCCCGGAGAGGTCGGCGGCGACGTTCTCATTTTTCTCGACGACGGCGGCGGCATCCATCAGCCACGGGTTGCCGAAGTGGCACATGACGAACTGGACGTCCGGGTGGCGGACGGCCGCTTCATCGAGGGTCAGCGGGTGGCTGTACTTGATGAATGCCCTGGAACCGGCGGTCTGTCCGGTGTGGATGGCAACCGGTTTTTTGTATGCTTTGGCGAGGTCGTAGATCGGTTCGAATCGCTCGTCGGTGACGTAGATGGAATCGTATCCAGGATAGAGCTTGATGCCGACGCAGGTATCCTTCTTTAAGTTCTCCTCAACAAGATCACACGTTTTCTGGATCTTTTCAGGCGTCAGTTTGCGGGCTTCGACGCCGACGCAGTAGCGCAGAAAATCCGGATAGGTGTGGTTTTCCGGGTGAACGCCGCGGTTTCCCATGACGATACCGCCGACGATATTGTATTTTTTGAAGCATTCCCGCAGATGTTCTTCATTATTGATATGGCCGGCTTCGATGGCAATCTCATCGAAATGCGGGTAACCGGGACAAAAATGCAGATGTGAATCAATGATTTTCATAACAATCACAGGCGCCTGTGCCAGGAACCTTTCGGCGGAGGAACGGCGCCGTCCTCCTTTCTATCAATTGATAGTGTAGTCCCAAATGGGGGGAATGTCAAATTGTTTGACATCCACCCCGCGATCTGGTATAGTGATAGCTATGCGTATTGCAAAGGGGCAAACTGCCTCTTTCTTTTTTTGTAAATATTTCAGGAAATATATTTAATATGAGATGCTTGTTGGCGCTTGCGTCGTGACAAGAATCAATCTGTTAGCTTACAATATATTTCCCGGAATGTGCAGACCGTTGATCAGACAATGAAAGGAATAGAATGGAAACAATCAGATTTGAAGATTTAGAGTTAGATGCAAAGATCATGCGCGCGATTACCGATATGGGATTCGAGGCGGCTTCCCCGATTCAGGGACAGGCGATTCCGTTGGAACTGCAGGGACTGGATATCATCGGACAGGCGCAGACCGGTACCGGTAAGACGGCTGCGTTTGGTATTCCGCTGTTACAGAAGATTGATCCGAAGAATAAAAAGCCGCAGGCGATCATTCTCTGCCCGACCCGTGAGCTTGCCATCCAGGTATCCGAGGAGATCCGCCGCCTGGCAAAATATATGCACGGCGTCAAGGTGCTGCCGATCTACGGCGGACAGGAGATCGGACGCCAGATCCGTTCCCTCAAGGATGGTGTGCAGGTTATCATCGGTACACCGGGCCGTGTGATGGATCATATGCGCCGCAAAACCGTCAAGATGGATCAGATCCACACGGTTGTCCTGGATGAGGCGGATGAGATGCTGAACATGGGCTTTCTGGAGGATATGGAAACCATCTTAAGCGCACTGCCGGAGGAGAGACAGACACTGATGTTCTCCGCGACGATGCCGCAGGCGATTCAGCGGATCGCGACGAATTTCCAGAAAGACCCGCAGGTGGTCCGCGTTGTCAAGAAAGAGCTGACCGTTCCGAAGGTAACCCAGTATTATTATGAAGTAAAACCGAAGAACAAGCTGGAGGTTATGTGTCGTCTACTGGATCTCTATGATCCGAAGCTCTCGGTGGTATTCTGCAACACGAAGAAGCAGGTCGATGAGCTGGTACAGGGCTTACAGGGACGCGGCTATTTTGCAGAAGGACTTCACGGCGATCTGAAACAGGAGCAGCGCGACCGTGTCATGCGCGCGTTCCGCACCGGACGGACGGACATTCTGGTGGCAACGGATGTGGCAGCCCGTGGTATCGACGTCGATGATGTCGAGGCGGTCTTTAACTACGATGTCCCGCAGGATGACGAGTATTATGTACACCGCATCGGACGTACCGGACGTGCCGGACGCGAGGGCAAGGCGTTCAACCTTGTAGTTGGAAAAGAGGTTTACAAGCTGCGTGAGATTCAGCGCTACTGCAAGACACGCATCATTCCGCAGGCGATCCCGTCTCTGGACGATGTGACTTCCATCAAGGCAGATAAGATTCTTGATCAGGTGGGCGAGGTGCTGCAGGACAGCGATCTGAGCAAGGTGATCGATATTGTGGAAAAACGTGTGCTGGAAGAAGACTATACGACGCTCGATCTGGCAGCAGCACTGCTCAAGATGATGATGGGCGAAGAGGGCGAGGAGCTCTTAGAGGAAAACCGCCCGTTACGTGAACTGGAGGATCTTGAGGATGAGAGCCGCCGCAGCCGTGGCGGAAGAAACGGCAGAGGAAGCCGTGGCAGAAATGAGGACGTAGCGCGTCTTTTCATCAACATCGGAAAGAACCAGGGCATCCGTCCGGGTGACATCCTCGGCGCGATCGCCGGAGAGTCCGGTATGCCGGGACGCATGGTCGGAAGCATCGATATGTTTGACAATTATACCTTCGTCGAGGTGCCGAGAGAGCACGCGGACGTTGTGCTGCAGGCGATGCGCGGCGCGAAGATCAAGGGGAAGAACGTGCATATGGAGAAGGCGAACCGGAAGTAAAGAGCATATTGAAATATATTTGGCATATGCTATAATGTCATTAAGCGAAAAGACAAAAGTGTTCAAAGCGGCACACCCCCTTTCTGCACCTGTCTAGGGGTGGTAGCTGAATTAGTATATCATAAAAATAGAGTTATAAAAAGGCATCTTTGAGACGTTTAGTTTCTCTCAAAGATGCCTTTTCTTTACAATTCTAAAAATTTGCTCTTACAGCTCCGCCGTAATAAAAATATCATAAATCGCCTTCACAGCCGCCTCGAAATCCGCGTTCTTCACGCCGATGATGATGTTGAGTTCACTGGAACCCTGATCGATCATCTTGACGTTGATGCGGGCGTGTGCCAGGGCGGAGAAGATACGTCCGGCTGTACCGCGGGTGGATTTCATGCCGCGTCCTACAACGGCGATGAGCGCTAAATCGGACTCAAGCTCGATGGAATCCGGCTGTACCGCGCGGTGGATGTTGGAGATAACGAACTGCTCATGCTGTTCAAATTCGGACTGGTGTACGAAGATGGTCATCGTATCGATCCCGGACGGCATATGCTCGAAGGAAATACCGCAGTCCTCGAAGACGCCCAGAACTTTTCTCCCAAACCCAATTTCGGAGTTCATCATCGCTTTCTCGATGGTGACAGAGCAGAAACCAGTCTTTCCGGCAATACCGGTGATGGTGTATTTCGGCTTCCGGCAGGTATTCTCGACGATGAGTGTACCCGGATCCTCCGGCTTGTTGGTGTTGCGGATGTTGATCGGGATGCCCTCGCGGCGTACCGGGAAGATGGCGTCCTCATGAAGAACGCTGGCGCCCATGTAAGCCAGTTCACGCAGCTCTTTGTAGGTGATCGTCTCGATCGGAACCGGATCCTCCACGATGCGCGGGTCAGTTACCAGGAAACCGGATACATCGGTCCAGTTCTCGTAGAGGTCTGCGTGGATCGCGCGGGCTACGATGGAACCGGTGATATCAGAACCGCCGCGGGAGAAGGTGTGGATTGTGCCGTCCGGATTGGAACCGTAGAAGCCCGGGATAACGGCGCGCTCTGTGTGGGCGAGGCGCTCTGCCAGCTCTTCGTTGGTTTTCTCGGACAGGAATGTACCGTTCTCATCAAAGAAGATAACTTCAGCGGCATCGATGAACTCATAGCCCAGATAGTGAGACATGATGATACCGTTTAAGTACTCGCCGCGGGAAGCTGCGTAATCGCTGCCTTTTTTGGCGATGAAGTTTTCTTCGATGGTCTTGAATTCATAATCGAGGTTTAAGTTTAACTCCAGACCGTCGATGATCTGCTCATAGCGCTCCTTAATAGCGGAGAGAAGCTTGCCGTAGCTTGCGCCGGTGGAAGCGGCATCGTAGCAGGCATAGAGCATATCGGTTACCTTGGTGTCGTTTTTGTTGCGTTTGCCCGGAGCAGACGGTACAACGTAGCGTCTGGATTTATCAGCACGGATAATATCTCCGACTTTTTTGAACTGTTTTGCGCTGGCGAGGGAACTTCCGCCAAATTTTACTACTTTCTTCATGATGTTCTTTGTTCCTTCCTAAAGTAAATATTGGGTTAATTCAATTTCTGAATCTTCGGATAATACTGGAACAGCACTTTGGCCACCAGCTTGTCGCGCTTGACGTATTTGTGCGTCCAGCGGCGGGCGTCGTTGGAATAGTTCCGGTTGTCACCCAGCATGAAATAGCAGTCCTCCGGCACTTCGTAGTGCTGCGGTGCCTCTGGTTCCATCGGTTCATGCAGATACGGCTCATCGAGCGGCGTATCGGAACCATTTAAGTATACCTTGCCGTCCACGATGTCGATTGTGTCGCCCGGCATACCAATGATACGTTTGACATAGTATGTTTTGATGCCTTTCGCCTCATCATCCGGATAAATGAAAATGGCGATGTCATTTCGCTGCGGCTCTCCGAACTTGTAGCTTAAACGTGAGCCGATGACGCGGTCACCCGCCATGATGGTGGTCTCCATCGAGCTGGTCGGCACCTCGCTGTTGGCGATGATAAAATGGTTGACGCAGAATGCGATCACGGCGGCAGCGACCAGCACCTGAATCCAGCTTACGATCTCGTCTTTGAGATTGAAGCCCTCTTTGCGGCTCTTGCCCTTTTTTGCCGACGCCCCATCTCCAGCATTTTCATCGGAACCAGTTCCGATACCGGAATGTCCGCCGTTCTCATCGGACATATCTTCCGGATTGTGTTCCGTACCGTCCTGACCCGGCTGGTTGATGCCGATTTTTCCGGAGCGGAGCTCATCAAGCATTTCGTCCAGTTCCCGATCGGAACGCTTGGAGAAATTGCCCCGGGACGAAAGATGGTTTCTATCTTGATCTTCCATATAGATTCTCCCCTCTGTCGTTATGGTTTGTGTAAATTATAACCTGAGTTTAAAGGCAGGCACTTTTGAAACCGGGAGTGCCGTATAATAACGTGATGGAAGCGGGTCTTACCGATGTTTTTTATTTCAAACTGGCAAAATCCTGTTACCGTGTACACGACGTGTGAAGTGTAACGGAGGCTGCCACGAACGTTGACCTTCTATCATAATAGTGTATATGAGATGCCTTGATTTAGCAAGTTTTTTCACGAAATTTCGGGAAAATTCATAAATGTTTTGAACTGCATGATTGTATTATTGGGCGCGGGATGCTAAAATGAAGCTAAAACCAAAATCACAAAGGAATGCAAGGGGGCGTATGTATGGATAAAACATTATACGATCTGATGGACTGGGCAGGAATTGAGGAAATTGTGTATTCGGAGGCGGCCAATCCGCACCGGATGCTGGGAGCCCATATGACACCGGAGGGAATGCTGGTACAGGCATTTATTCCGACGGCGCGTGATATTACGGTCAAACTTTCGGCAACCGGCAAGCAGTACCAGATGGAGATGGCGGACGAAGCTGGCTTTTTTGCGGCGCTGATTCCGCGCAAGACCCTGGCGGATTATACCCTCCTTGTATTTTATGATAATGGCACATTAGGGGAGATTCACGACTCATATTCCTTTGCACCGCAGTTTACAGAGTCGGATTTGAAGAAATTCGAGGCAGGCATCCATTACAGTATTTATAATAAGATGGGTGCGCACCCGATGACGATCAAAGGGGTGGACGGCGTCTATTTTGCCGTCTGGGCGCCGGAGGCGATGCGTGTGAGTGTCGTCGGCGATTTCAACCTGTGGGATGGCAGACGCAACCAGATGCGGCGTCTGGGCGATTCGGGCATTTTTGAGATTTTTATTCCGGGGCTCAAAAAGGGTGCCATTTATAAATACGAAATCAAGTTCAAGAACGGGGATCCGGCGCTCAAGGCGGATCCGTATGCAAACTATGCGGAACTTCGGCCAAACACGGCGTCCATCGTCTGGGATCTGGACGAGTATCAGTGGACGGATCAGGACTGGATGAAGAAACGGGCGGCACTTGACACGAAGACGGCGCCGATGTCGATCTACGAGGTACATCTCGGCTCCTGGATGCGAAAGCCGATTGAGGTGGACAAAAGGGGACGCGAGATCGTCGGATCGGAGTTTTACAATTACCGCGAGATCGCAGTCAAGCTGGCGGAGTATGTGAAGGAGATGGGCTACACCCACGTGGAACTTCTGCCGGTCATGGAACATCCGTTGGATGCTTCGTGGGGCTATCAGGTGACGGGATATTACGCACCGACCAGCCGCTTCGGCACACCGGACGATTTCATGTATTTCATGGATTATCTGCACGGACAGGGGATCGGTGTCATCCTTGACTGGGTTCCGGCGCATTTCCCGCGCGATGCGTGGGGCATGGCGCAGTTTGACGGAAGCTGTCTCTATGAGCACAAGGATCCGAGACAGGGATCGCACCCGCACTGGGGCACCCTGATTTATAACTATGGCAGACCGGGTGTTTCCAATTTCCTGATTGCCAATGCGATGTTCTGGGCGGATCGCTATCACGCGGACGGCATCCGGTTTGACGCGGTGGCGTCGATGCTGTATCTGGATTATGGCAAGAACCCGGGCGAGTGGGTTGCCAATATGTATGGCGGTCATGAGAATCTGGAGGCGGTCGAGTTCTTAAAACACTTAAATTCCGTGTTCAAGGGACGCAAAGACGGCGCGATCCTGATCGCCGAGGAATCGACGGCATGGCCGAAGGTGACCGGCGATGTGAAGAATGGCGGTCTTGGCTTTGATTATAAATGGAATATGGGCTGGATGAATGATTTCCTGGGCTATATGGAACAGGATCCATATTTCCGGTGCCATCACTACAATGAACTGACGTTCAGCATGATTTACGCGTACAGTGAGAATTTCGTCCTTGTCTTCTCCCATGACGAGGTCGTTCACGGCAAAGGTTCCCTGGTTAACAAGATGCCGGGACAGACCTTTGAGGATAAGTTTGCGAACCTGCGGGCGGCGTATGGCTTTATGATGGGACATCCGGGCAAGAAGCTTCTCTTCATGGGACAGGATTTTGCCCAGATGGATGAGTGGAACGAGAATGCTTCGATTGAGTGGGATCTGCTGCAGTATCCGATCCACAGCCAGATGAGAGAGTATGTAAAGGGGTTAAACCACCTCTACACCAGCCATCCGGCGCTCTATCAGAAGGATTATCAGACGGAAGGCTTCGAGTGGATCAACTGTATGGATGCGGCGGACAATATCGTTTCCTTCATCCGGCGCGGCGCGGACGAGACGCTGCTCTTTGTCTGCAATTTTGCCCCGCAGCTGCATGAGAAGCTGACGGTCGGCGTACCATTTAAGGGAAAATATAAAGAGATCTTCAACAGCGATGCGGAGAAGTTTGGCGGAAGCGGCAAGGTCAATCCGCGTATGAAGTCTTCGAAGGCAGAGGAATGTGACGGAAAGGAAAATTCTATCACGATCCAGCTGGCACCGCTTGGTATCAGTGTATTCAGCTGCACACCGACGGAGCCGGACAAGAAAGAAAAGACAGTAAAGGACAAGAAGACGACCCACACAACCAAGAGTATGAAAGAAAAGGCGGAAACGCAGAAAAAATCGGAAAAGACGGAAAAACCGGAACTTCCAGGGAAACCGGAAAAAACAGAAGAACCGGGAAAATCGAAACCGGTGAAACAGCCTGCGGAGAAGCCGGTAAAGCGCACGGCACCGAAAAAAACATCTCCGGCAAAACGGAATACACCGGGCAGGAAGACGGAGACGGATCTCCAGAGCATGGTGGCGGAGGCGGCAGCCGCACTCAATGGAAAAGCGGAGGAGACAGCTGCGGCGGCAGCGGAACATCTCGCGGGCCTCTCGGATAAGCTGGCGGAGGCGAAAGCGGGAATTTCTTCGAAGATCATCAGCCTATCGTCGATCGCGAGACGGCAGGCGGGACTGGAAGAGGGAACGGATACAAAGAAGAGTGGAAATTAAGATGTATATCATATTGGATATAGAATATTTTAGAAAGGAACGAAATACATGGAAACAGCGGCGGAACTGACCGGTCAAGAGATTGCGGCGATGGCGGAATCGTTGTCGGATCCGGCAAACCTGAATGTGGACACGATGTCTGCGATTATGCACCGGCTGGGACCGGGACTTCTGGCACTGGGACAGAAGATACTGGTAGCGGTTCTCATTTTCCTGATTGGACGTAAGATCATTGCGATGATCGAGAAGATGCTGTCCCGTTCCATGGAACGGGCCGGTGTTGATGTGGGGGTGACCCGCTTTCTGCGGGCGCTGACCCAGTTTGTGATGAATGTATTCCTGCTCTTTGTGATTGCAGGACAGTTAGGTGTGGACAGTGCCTCCATCGTGGCGGTTCTCGGTGCGGCGGGCCTGGCGCTGAGCTTGGCACTCCAGCAGAGTCTTGGAAACTTTGCAGGCGGACTGCTGATCCTGATCATGAAGCCGTTTCGGGTAGGCGATTATATTATTTGTTCGTCCGGGGAAGGAAAGGTTTCGATGGTTGGGCTGGTTTACACGACGATCCTGACCATTGACAATAAGGCGATCACCATCCCAAACGGCACTCTTTCGAACTCGACTGTGACCAATGTGACGGCGATGGATCAGCGTGTGTTGGAATTGAAAGTTGGCATTGCCTATGAGGCAGATATTCGGACGGCAAAATCAATTCTGGAACGCGTATATCGGGAGCATCCGATGGTAAAGCAGGAGGAAGGCATCAAAGTATTTGTAGACAGCTTGGGAGACAGCTCGGTCATGCTTGGGATCCGTGGATGGGTGGAAACGACCGAATATTGGCAGACCCGATGGGATATACTGGAGCAGATTAAGCTGGCGTTTGACAAGGCCGGGATTGAGATTCCATATAATAAGATGGATGTACATCTGAAGTAATTCTAGCAAAATGGTAAATGAACAGGATTTTTCACAAACAGGGAGAACTAAGCGAAACGCTGAATCATAGGATGGGAAGACGAAACGGCAGGCTCAGAGGAAGAATGTTTCGCTTAAGGTGCAGATAAGAACAGAGGCAATACAGGCAGAGGAGAACCATGATTGACAGAGCAGCAAAATTTGCGGAGCAGGCGCACCGGGGGGCACGCAGGAAAGGTACCAGCATCCCTTATATTGTTCATCCGCTGGAGACAGCGCTGATCGCGTCGATGCTGACGGACGATGAGGAAATATTGGCGGCGGCGCTTCTGCATGATACGATTGAGGATACGGATGTGACATATGAGGAACTGAAACAGGAGTTTGGTGCCCGCGTGGCGGATCTGGTTGCGGCAGAGAGCGAAGATAAGTCAAAAACCTGGATTGAGCGCAAGGGGCATACGCTGGAACATCTGAAAACAGCGAGCCCCGCGGAGAAGATCTTGACGATGGCGGATAAGCTGAGCAATATCCGCAGCATGGCGCGTGATTATCTGCTGGTCGGGGAAGAACTCTGGCTGCGGTTTAATATGAAAGATAGGGAAAAACAGGCGTGGTATTATACGTCGATGATAGAACTTTTAAAAGATTTGAATGAGACACCGGAATATCAGGAATATGTGCGTCTCTGCGGCAAGGTGTTCGGCGGGATCGCAGGGTGTTGTCCCCAGAGGTAAGGCTGGTAACGAAAAAGTTAGCTGCGGTTCATAAGAGATGTGAACGGCAGTGGAAGGCCAGCATAGAATGACAGTGGGAAATGGCAGCCGTCTGACATTTGGATAGTTGCTGGAGAAGAGAAAGACGGGAAATCCTGCAGTTTTGTGGAAGATGCAAACGTCTTTCAGTTCATTTAAAAGGGGAAGAAACATGATTTTAAAAGATATTTGGATGGATGTAAAAGCAGTGCAGGAGCGAGATCCGGCTGCGAGGAATGCACTGGAGGTACTGCTTTTATATCAGGGTGTACACGCACTGATCTGGCACCGGGTGGCACATTGGTTTTATGTGCATCATATGTTTTTTATTGCGCGTCTGATTTCACAGATCGCCCGTTTCTTTACGCTGATTGAGATCCATCCGGGCGCACAGCTCGGCCATGGCATCCTGATCGACCATGGATGCGGCGTTGTCATCGGTGAAACGGCGGTGGTCGGTGACAACTGTACGATTTACCAGGGCGTGACGCTGGGTGGCGTCGGAACCCAGAAAGGTAAACGTCACCCGACCCTGGGAAACAACGTGACGGTTGGTTCCGGTGCGAAGATCCTTGGTTCTTTTGAGGTTGGCGATAACTGTTCAGTCGCAGCCAATGCGGTTCTGCTCCGTCCGCTGGAGGAAAATACGACAGCTGTCGGTATTCCGGCGCGCCCGGTTAAGAAGGACGGAGTGTCCCTGCCGAAAAAGCAGAAGATGATTATCGGCGAGGATGACCAGCGAATTTTAGAGCAGATTGACGCACTCCGGAAAGAGCTTCAGGAGCTGAAAGAGGAGTCGGCAAATCTGCGGAAAGAGCTGGAAACAGTTCGTGCGGGTCGCTAACCGATAATGGATTGCTCCGTGTTTTGTCATCCGCGGATTTTTTCAAAAATAGCTACGTATTCATATCGCCCCTTTCGGCTGCATAAATTTCTTTGAGAGAAATACGTGCGGTTTGGAAAGGGGCGTTTTTTATGATAGAGCTGATCAAAAAAGAGATACAGATGAACCGGCAGAGGGGAACGGCGGTGTCACAGCTTACGCTGGATGATGACTTTATCGTGCCGGATGCGCTGGATGATGCGGCGCAGATTCTTCTGTCTGACGGGGAGGTTCAGATAGAAAATTCGCGGATTCAGGGCGAAAAGGTGCTGATTCGGGGAAAGCTGGTCTTTCGGGTGCTGTATCGCCGGGAATCGGGCGGGCTGCAGGCGCTGGGCGGCGAGATTCCATTTGAGGAGTCAGTCAATGTGCCGGAGCTATCGGAGCATGACTACACGCAGATTTCCTGGAATCTCGAAGATCTGAATATCACGATGATTCATTCGCGCAAGTTGAGCGCCAAGGCGGTGATGACGCTTACGGTCCGGGCAGAAAACCGGTCGGACGCGCAGGCAGCAGCCGATGTCGAGACGGATGATGCAGGACTGCAGGTATTAAAACGAAGCGTACCGGCGGCATCGATCGCGGTACGGCGTAAAGACACATACCGGATCCGGGAGGAACTGAGTGTATCGGCTAATAAACCGAATATCGAGACGATTCTCTGGCAGGAGATGCGCCTTCGGGATGTTTCGGTCCGTCCGCTGGATGGAAAGTTGCATCTGGATGGTGAATTATCGGTGTTTCTGATCTACAGCGGGGAGGGCGAGCACACGCCGGTGCAGTGGATCGAGGAGAGCATCCCGTTTTCTGGTGAGGTGGAGCTTGCGGAGGCGGCGGAGGAGATGATCCCGGCGGTCGGTGTGCGGATTCTCCATGCGGAAGCGGAGAAAAAGCCGGACAGCGACGGCGAGATGCGGGAGGTGGAAGTGGAGGCGGTGCTGGAGCTGGATATCCGACTCTACCGTGAGGAATCTGTGGAACTTTTGAGTGATCTCTATTCGACTGGCTGTGAGGTCACGGCGGAGCAGGGGGAAGTGTGCCTGGACCGTCTTCTGACGCATAATAGCTGCAAGCTGCGGGTGGGCGGCTCCGTATCTTTTCAGAAACCGGAGCGCATTCTGCAGATCTGCCACAGCAGCGGAATTGTCCGCCTGGATGACAGCCGTCCGGCGGAGGGCGGGCTGGCGATTGAAGGGGCTCTGGAGGTGACGCTTCTATATCTGACGGACGATGACGCGGCGCCGGTTGGGGCAATTTCAGACGTTCTGCCGTTTTCCGGCACGGTCGAGGCGGAGGGCATCCGCGAGGACAGCGTCTGGCAGTTAAATCTGGGGCTGGAACAGCTCGGCGCGGTAATGCTTGGCGGCGGCGAGGCCGAGATTAAGGCGCAGATCACAGCGGATCTGCTCGTTTTTCAGCCGATGCAGGAAAAGGTGGTTACCTCAGTGCAGACGCAGCCATTTGATTTAAAACGCTGGGAACAACAGCCGGGAATTGTGGGTTATATTGTGCAGCCGGGGGATTCTCTGTGGAAAATTGCGAAAAGATTCCACACGACGGTGGATCAGGTGCGTGAAATGAATGAGATTGCCACGGAGGAAGCCGGGGCGGGGACGCGCCTGCTTTTGATTAAGGAGGTAGCGGCAGAAGATAAAAAATCCCGGTAGAGTGGTTGCATTTAGGGGAAAACTTTATATACTATTATTAGAGCAGATAGGAAAACGCATCCGGCCGGTGCTTGATGATAGATCCGGGAAAGGAAAGAGAGTTTCCAGACCGGGCGGCGTCCGTGCATTGCAAGGCACGGCGTCGTTTACATAGGGCATTCGGATGCGTTTTTCTGTTTTTATCTGGGACGCACAAGATGTGGACCGTAGGGATAGGAGAAATTATGAATTATACATATCTTCTGCGCTGCGCGGACGGAACGCTGTACTGCGGGTGGACGAACCATCTGGCGGCGCGGGTGGCGGCGCACAATGCGGGAAAAGGAGCCAAATATACGAAAACTCGTCGTCCGGTGGCGCTTGCCTACTATGAAGAGTTTGCGACGCGCAGTGAGGCGATGCGTCGGGAGGCGGCGATCAAGAAATTGACCAAAAAAGAAAAAGAGACGATGGCGGCGCTGGGACGGAACACGGTTCCGCCGGAAAAAGAGGCGTAAGTGAGGTCATGGAGAAAAAGGAGGCTTTAGGGATGGTAACAAGGGAGATAACTGCAAGGGTATGAGGCAGTTGCAAAAAACGAATTGAAAATTTATGGAAAGCGGGAGAAGACAGATAGCGTGAGAAAAAACAGAAGAAACAAAGGGTGTGTGATGGCAGCCGTGGCTTTGATGGCGGTCTTTCTTGGGGGCTGTTCGCTTATATCCAGGGAGGCGGACGCGACAGAGGCATCCAGCGAGAGCACCAAGGTAGAAAGTACGGATGCGGTGCGGGAGTCGGAGCCGGACGCGAGTGAGACAGAAGAAACGCAGGAGAGCAGCGAGGCGGCGGAAGACGAAAAAATGGACGAGGAAGAGAACGAGAATGAAGACCGCTTCGTAGAGAAGAAGATCATCGTGGCAACGGATATTCATTATCTGGCTGAAAAACTGGCAGGAAACCGCTGCGATTCGTTTGTTGGAATGGTAAGGAATGATGATGGCCGTGTCCTGGAATATGGCTGGGAGGTTATGGATGCATTTCTGGATGATATGAAAGAGGAAGCTCCAGATTTACTGATCATAAGCGGAGATTTGACCTTAAACGGAGAGCGGGCGAGTCATGAAGAACTGGCCGGTCTGCTGGAAGAGTTAAATGAGGCGGGAATTGAGGTCGCGGTAATTCCGGGAAACCATGATATTAACAATACGAATGCCTCGCGGTTTAGGGGCAATGGCAGGGAACGGGTTGAATCCATCACAGCAGAGGATTTCGCTGATATCTATGCCGATTTTGGCTATATAGCGGCAGATAGCCGGGATCCGGCATCGCTGAGTTATCTGTATAAGCTTGACAGCTCCGACTGGCTGCTGATGCTGGATTCCTGCCAGTACGATCCGGTCAATGAAGGGGCGGGCATGATACGCCGGGAGACATATAAATGGATGGAACCGATTCTGGAAGAAGCGCAGATGGAAGGCGCGCGCGTGATTTCCGTTACGCATCATAATTTGCTGGAGGAGAGCGGCGTGAGTAAGACGTTTTATGATGGCTGCACGATCGACCACAATGAGGAATTGGTGCGGATGCTGTCGGATTACGGTGTGCGGCTGCATCTGAGTGGACATCTGCACGTCCAGCATTATAAAGAGGATGAGGATACAGGCATTTATGAGATTGTGACGGGTTCGATGGTGATGGCACCGTGCTATTATGGCGTCATCCGTATCTGGAACGATGGAAGCTATCAGTATGATGCAAAATCCGTGGATGTGGACGGCTGGGCGAAGCGCCATTCCTACCATAATCAAAATCTGGCCGATTTTACAGCGTATTCAGAGTCGATCCTTCGTCAGGCGGCAATTCGCGATGCGCTTCGGGATCTGAATCGGCACATAGAGGAGCGGAATGTATTTTTTACAGACGAAAAGAAGCAGGAGATGGCATCGTACTATGCCGATCTGTGTGTCAATTACTATGAAGGACGAATGTACGAGATTGAGGAAGCGGCGAAGGAAAATCCGACGCTGAAAGACTGGAACCGGATCGGATATGTCAGTGATCTGAGTGATTTTCTGCAGAACATCCTGGAGGATGAGGCGAAAGACTACGGGCATTTGAAGATCGAGTAGACGGATGGGGCAGACGCGGAGGTGTGCTGCCCTATTGTCTATGAAAACGCTGGAACATAAAATGCCTGGAAACAACGAGGCGTATTTTAGAAAAAGAAAGGATGGGAAATGGGAAGTTTGGGAGGCTGGACGGATAAAAGAGAAAGATGGCATACAGGGCTAAAAAGATGAAATTTTAATAAAAAATACTTGATTACATGAGGGGGTATCGTAAATAGATGGAAGAAATAAAAAAACAACGTTCGCCGCTGACAACACTTTGTTATATTGAAAAAGAAGATTCCTACCTGATGCTGCACCGCATCAAGAAGAAACAGGATGTGAATGAAGGAAAATGGATCGGCGTCGGCGGACATTTTGAGGAAAATGAGAGCCCGGAGAACTGCCTGCTGCGCGAGGTAAAGGAGGAGACGGGGCTTACACTGACCTCCTGGCGCTTCCGCGGAATGGTCACCTTTATCGCAAAGGGCTGGCCTACCGAGTATATGTGCCTGTATACGGCCGATGGATTCGAGGGAACGCTTCGCGAATGTGATGAAGGCGAGCTGGCCTGGGTGGCAAAAAAGGATGTGCCGGACCTGCGTCTTTGGGACGGCGATCGGATCTTTTTGAAGCTTTTGATTGAACGGGATACGTTCTTTTCATTGAAATTGTCATATGATGGGGACGAGCTGGTAGAAGCTGAGCTGGATGGAGCAAAGCTGAGATAGAAATTGTCATAGTTGACAGGCGGACAATTTTGGAACCGAAAGCTCCGTTTAATAACGCAGTGGTAGCGGAGTTTGCGGATTTAGAATCAGAAATTATATACAAATAAGCACGCAACTGCGGGTTGGTTGGGGAACGAGGGTTCTGCAGTGCGTGCTCATGAGGAATAATCAATATATGGGAACCGATTTTTGGGAAAATCGGGGTGGTTGGCTATACTCAAAAGATAGGAAAATGAATTATTTTCTCTTGTTCCTTATCTTTAACTTGATTATATATCATTCATCGTATATAATCAAATATAAATAATAAGATAATTATTATAAATTTTTTGTTATAGAATCATAAGTGAACAAAAGTGCCGAACCCCTTGTAAATGAAAGAAAAGAGCGGAACGGGACAAGATGATTCACAGGCTGGAATTTCTGACTGGAAAATTCCGTATGATACAGCGACAAGACGAAGCAGAATACATAGGAGGAAAAATGTTCGACGGAAAAGAGTATGTGTACGCAGTCTACGAAGAAAAGAGTTTTTCGAAGGCGGCGCAGAAACTGTATATTACGCAGCCGGCGTTAAGCACAGCGATCAAGAAGGTGGAGAAAAAAATAGGGACTCCGATTTTCGACCGGAGTACGTCTCCGATCGGACTGACGCCGGGCGGGGAGGTCTATATCGACGCGATCGAAAAGTTGTTTGCGCTGGAACAGAACACGCTCAATCAACTCAATAACTTAAATGGACTTCTGGCGGGCAAGCTGTCGGTTGGCGGAACGATCTTTTTCACCTCGTTTGTACTTCCGGGCGTGCTGGGCGAATTTTCCCGCCGTTATCCGCAGATCAAGATCGATCTGCAAGAGGGCACGACTACACAACTCACCGATAAGCTGGTGGCCGAGGAGCTGGATCTTCTGATAGACAACTCCGAACTGGATGACAAAAATTATGAAAAGTATTATTATAGCACAGAAAGAATTATTCTGGCGGTACCGAAAAGTTTTCCAATCAATGAAGAATTGACCCAGTATCAGCTTACCGCGGAGGATATCCGGGCGGGGCGCCACAGCCAGGCGGAGTTTCCGGCGCTGCCGCTGCCGCTCTTGAAGAGCACGCCGTTTATCTTCGTCAAGGAAGAAAACAGTATTTATAAACGTAGTATGAAGATGTGCAGCCGTCAGAATTATTCACCGAATATTATCATGAAGCCGGAGCAGGTTGTCTCTGCGTTCAATATGGCCGGACGGGGCGTGGGCGCGACCTTTATTCCGGACGGTCTGATTGTCAATCTTCCGTATGAAGTGCCGCTGTGCTTTTACAAGATGAATGAAGAGCTGGCAGTCCGTTATGTTTACCTGTACAAAAAGAGAAATAAATATTTGACGAAAGCGATGGAAGAATTTATCCGTGTGGCAGTTGGTGATGAGGCTTTCCAGAAAGTACGGGAAGAACGGGAGAAAGAGAATCAGGAGAGGAAAAGTTCGGATAAGAAAGGGGACAAATAAATGCGAAGAGGAGAACGGGCGATCCAGTCGAAAGGCGGGCAGAAATCCATTCTGGAACATTGCCGGGTGTGCAGTCTCGCATTTTCCGGGGATGGATACCCATATGTGATTCCGTTAAATTATGGCTTTGTGTGGGAAGATGGGCAGGAAATGCCGGTACTGTATTTTCACGGTGCACCGGAGGGAACGAAGATCGACCATATGGAGCGTGATGACCGGGTGGCATTCTGTGTTCAGAATGAAAAAGAGATAAAGATTCTGGAACCGGCGTGCAGAAGCACGATGATCTACGAGAGTGTCTGCGGCACGGGACGGCTGTCCCGCGTGACCGATCCACAGGAGAAAGGAGAGGCGCTGACGCGGATTATGCAGCAGTATGATCCGAAAGGCGGTCCGTATGAGTTTGCACCGGAGGTGGTAGCGAGAACCACCGTCCTTCGCCTGTGTGTGGAGACACTGACAGGTAAGAGCAACGCGCCGAAGTCTGAGAAAGCATGAAACAGTTAAGACAGATGTCGATTCTGGTGCGGGGGGCGCAGCTTTTGCTGCTGGTCCTCGCACTTTTTCTGGTTGTATGGCTGGTGCCGGATGCGGGGAAAAAGCGTCCACAGGGGATGGAATCCTCGGGAGCGGAAGCAGATGGCAGCAGCGATGCGGAGGAGAACGAGAAAAAGGAAATCGACGCGAATACGGATGAAAAGACAGAGACAGAGGATGCGGATACCCGCAGTGACCTGGATGAAACGGATCGTGATACCCGGGGAGATGTATCACCTAAAAGCGGAAAAAAGAAATTGAATTCTTTGAAACAGGCAGATACAGGGACGAGAGATGTATCGGAGACGCAGGAGGAGGCGGCTTATACCCCGCCGACGATCTGGCTGGCGACGGATTTACACTATCAGTCGCCGCAGATGACGAATTTTCAGTCGGCGCTGGATTCTTTTACGACCGGCTATGATGGGATCATAGTGCCGTATCTGGATACGATCACGGAGGCGTTTTTGGAAGAGGTGCGGATCGAACATCCGTCGGCTCTGATTCTGAGTGGGGATCTTTCCCAGAATGGGGAAAAGATGAATCATGAGGCGCTGGCGGAAAAACTGGAATGGGTGCAGGAGGCAGGCATTCCTGTGCTGGTCATTCCTGGCAACCATGATATCAATCACCCGTGGTCTGCCACGTATTTTGATGATCAGGTGTCTCCGGCGGAAAAAACGAGTTCGGCCGATTTCTATCAGATATATCATCAATTTGGTTATGATCAGGCAGTCTCTAGGGCACCGGATTCACTGAGTTATCTCTACCAGCTGGATCAAAAATACTGGCTGCTGATGTTGGACAGCTGTGTGTATGAACCGGAGCAGCAGCCGATCGGGGAGATCAGCCCGGAGACGGTCGCATGGATGCGGACACAGCTGGAAGAAGCGAAGAAACAGGGGGTAACCGTCATTTCAGTGTCTCATCACAACCTGTTGGACGAGAGCACACTTTATCCAGATGGCTGTACGCTTGAGAATACAGAAGAAGTGACGGCGCTTTTGGAAGAATATGGAGTTCCGGTATATCTGAGCGGGCATATGCATTTGCAGAGAATCAAAAAGCATACATCGGCCCTCGCTGCACCAGGGGGATATGGAATTCATGAGATTGTGACTTCCCCGCTTGCGATGTGGCCATGCCAGTATAGTGTGCTGGACTGGCAGGAGGATGGAAGTCTTTCTTACCATACGAAAAAGGTGGATGTAGCAGACTGGGCGCAGCGCAATGGTGAAGAGGATGAAAATCTTCTTGATTTTGAAAATTATTCCTATCATTTTATGGAGGATGTTATTTCGGATCAGACGTTTCGGGGGCTTGCATCGGCATCGAAAGAGATTAAAGAGGAAATGGCGAAGCTTTACGCCGATGCGAACCGCGATTATTGTTCAGGAACGAAGATCAATTTGTCAAAGCTCAAGAAAAGTGAGGCCTACCAGTATTGGATCCGTTACAGCGGCAATGATTTCTGGGTGGCAAGGCTGCAGGCGATCCTGCACGATGCCCGGACGAACAATACGGCGCTGGAGTTGAAAGCGGGCGTAGATTTCCCTCTGCCGGGAGAGACGATGGAAAGCCTGGAGAATGCAGAAAATACGGAAGTTTCTGGAGCGGATGCTGGCAGCCCTGCGGAGGAGATACAGAAGAAGGCGCAGGCAGCTTTGAGGACAGAATAAAGAAAGTGGTTTATAGATTTATAGCTGGGAAAGCGGCGAAATGCTGTGATTGGCAGAGTGTGGACCGGCATAGAGTAGAATGAAGCATAATGGAAGTGAAATATAAAAACAGAGAATGAGGAGGACTCATATGGACTACGAGGGAATTGTATACAGACCGCCGAGCGAGGCGCGAAGCCTGATCATTCAGGTAACAATCGGATGCGCGCACAACACCTGCGGCTTCTGCAATATGTATAAAGATAAGAAGTTCCGGATTCGGAGCGTGGCGGAGATTCTGGCGGATTTGACGGAGGTTTCGCACAATCCGTATGCGCCGTATATCGAGAAGGTGTTTCTGGCGGACGGCGATGCGCTGGTCATGAAGACAGAGGATCTTCTGGTGATTCTGGATGCGATCCACCGCCTGTATCCGGGCGTGAAACGGGTGGCTTCCTATGGAACGGCACAGGATATCCTGCGTAAGTCGGAGGAGGACCTGATCCGTCTGCGCGAGGCGGGACTGGGAATTGTCTATGTCGGTGCGGAATCGGGTGACAATGAGATCTTAAAATACATCAATAAGGGTGTGACGGCAGAGCAGACCATTGAGGCGGGACAGAAGCTGAAACGATGCGGCATCGCGACCTCAGTAACGTTGATTTCGGGACTTGGCGGACGCAGCAAGGTGGAAGAACACGCCCTGTCCTGCGCGAAACTCATCACAGAGATGAACCCGGAGTATGCGTCATTTCTGACTCTGCGCCTTTACGAGGGCACGCCGATGTATCAGGATGTGGTGGAAGGACGGTTCCAGCGGATAACCCCGGATGAAATTGTGGATGAAATGGAAATTTTCCTGAAAAATGTGGATTCTCCGGGGACGGTATTCCGGACCAACCACGCGTCGAACTATGTGATTCTGGCAGGAACCTTAAACGGGGATATTCCGGCTATGCTTAAAAAACTGGAGGAGGCAAAGAGAACGCATCATTATCGGAAATTCCGCGAGACGGGCGATCTCTTATAAGTAGATATGATTTACCTGATTTTTGCGATTCTTTTCAGCGCCTCCCTGGCGCTGGCGCTGCGGATCAGTGAGACGTTCAGCGATAACCGATATGGGATTTTGATTGGAAATTATGTGACCTGCCTGGTGGTGGCGTTTATTCTGCTTCCGGACAAAAATATCTTTGCGGCAGGCAGCCGGACGGCGGTGCTGACCGGTATTCTGAATGGTTTTCTCTTTACGGGAAATCTGGTTTTGATGCAGAAATGTATCCGTGAAAATGGAGCCGTTCTGTCATCGGCGTTTGCGAAACTCGGTATTTTGATTCCGGTTACAGCCAGCATTCTTTTTTTGGGTGAGATTCCGACGATCTTTCAGCTGGTGGGAATTGTACTGGTAGTGGTAGCAATCTGGGTTCTCAACAGCGAGGGAGATCGCGGTTACGGACACAGAAGGAAGATGGGAGCCGGAGGACTTCTGCTTGTCCTCTTTGTGGTCAGCGGCATGGCGGACGGTATGTCCAAGGTGACGGAACGGATCGGCGAGAGACGGTTTGATGCGCTGTTTCTGTTCTATACGTTCATGACCGCGCTGGTGCTGACCGCGATTTTGGCATTTCTAGAGCAGCAGAGAACCCGCCGCAAGATTGGAAAGATGGACTTTTTAAGCGGCGTGGCGGTCGGCTTCCCGAACTATTTTTCAACTTCGCTGCTGCTTGCGAGTGTGTCGAGACTGCCGGCGTTTATCGTGTACCCGAGTTTTAGCGTCGGCACGATCCTGGTGGTCAGCTTTGTGAGCGTGCTGGTGCTGGGGGACCCGATCAGCCGGAGGCAGATTGGGGGATGCGGGATTATTTTGGTGGCGTTGGCGCTGCTGAATCTGTAAAAGTATTGTCGTGCGGACGGCTGCATGGCTGGTGGAAAATTGCGCCATCTGCGTCTCAGATTATCATTGTTAGCTTGCTTTCGCTACATCTGTTCGTCTGGCTCGGACGAAAACGTCCGTTCCAGACGGACAGATGGCTCAAGATGCGTACAATCGATAATCTGAACGCTGATTCTGCAATTATCCACCAGCCACGCAGCCGTCCTTTTTCAAGGTTTTCGCTGAGGCAGATGCGGGGATTGATAAGAAAAGATGGATATATTGGAAAAGATATTATTTTCTTCCGTTTAGGATGCTGCGCTCATAATAAAAGATATACTGCTGCATCACCCCCGCGTACCCTTTGTAGCTTCCAAAAAAGTCCTGTATGATTGTGCTGTACAGACGGCTTTTTGGAAGGCGGCGGTAGCGGATGGGGTGTTTGGGGAGGTATTCTTTGGTTAGGATCTGCTCGATCCAGGTATCGACGGGGAAGGCGTCGATGTGGTGGAGTCCGAAGAGGCAGATGCAGTTGGCGACCTTGGGACCGATGCCGTAGAGGCTGGTGAGTGTGTTCATGGCTTCGTCCGGCGGCAGGGTCGTGAGGGATTCTAAGGATACGGTTCCGGCGAGGACATCCTGGATGAGGCGGTGGATGTATTTGGCGCGGTAGCCGAGTTTTAAAGATAACAGGTCGTCCAGGCTGGCAGGGGCCAGTTCTTCGGGCGTGGGAAAGGAATAGTAGGTGCGGATGGAACCGTCAGACAGGGCAGCGGTTCTATTCGCGCCGTATTTTTTTGCCAGAGATTCGACGGCTTCCCGGATCTTCGGGATGGTTTTCTGCTGGGAGATTAAGAAAGTAAGCATCATTTCCCAGAGATCCTGACGGAGAATCCGGATGCCGGAACCAGCCTTGGCTGCCGCCGCGAGGTAGGCGTCGTCTGCGCGGATGGAGGCGATGAAAGCGGCGTAGTCGGTACCGAGATCAAAGTATTGTTTCCAGAAAGAAAGTGTTTCGTCCGGGCAGTCGAAGAAAAAGCCGTCCGATGTCTCGGAAATTTCCAGATAGTGCGGTCCGCTGATGAGCGACCAGACCTCCGGTTTTTCTGGAACCGGAAGCATACGGAAACACTGGCCGGAGGCGGCGATCTGGGCGAGATTTAGGTTCGGGCAGGGGATGAGATGGGAGCTGGAGAGATTGTGGTTATCTATCATAGGTGCGTTTGGGGTATGTGTGTTCATGGTAAGATGTCCTCGTAAAAAATATTATTTGTTGTTGGCGAGTTCCAGGGTCAAATGCCCCCTGCAAGCAAACCTGCGTCGGGTTTCGAATCTTTTGACCCTGATATCATTTAAATGCTGAATTATAAAAAATCAAATCATGCAGTTCTTATGAGACGTATCATAGCATAGAAGCTTCGTTTCATCCAAGTAGAAAATTTATCCGGCATATTCGTATTCCGAGGTGTCTGCCTGCAAATGGTAACTTTTATCAGAAAGGAATTCCATCCGAACGTAAAAAAATCTTGCGAAAGAGGCGCTACTTAGGTATGATGTATATATGCGCACTCGCGCGAAGAGGAATCATGTCGCAAGCGACCGCGCTCGGCGCGAGAATGTGCCAAGGCACATTCTTTGTTCATATAGCAGGAGGAAAGACGGATGTTTTTTATCGGTGGCATCAGCTCCGGCGTGAAGCCGCTGGAGTACCTGAAAACGGTGATCTGCGGGCGCTGCGGCGCTTACGGGCGGTATCAGGTGTACATGACCTATCTATATTTTAGTTTCTTTTTTATCCCGATTTTTAAATGGAACCGGCGCTTTTTTGTAGAAATGTCGTGCTGCGGTGCGGTCTACGAGCTGGATCCGGAGGTAGGAAAGAGACTGCTTCGGGGCGAGGAGGTCGAGATCACGGAAAACGACCTGACGCTTCGCCAGGATGGAAATGGAAATCCGTGGACGGGAAGCGATGCATCACACCGCCACAAGGTCTGTCCGTCCTGTGGATTTGAGACGGATGAAGATTTTTCGTACTGTCCGAAGTGTGGTAAACCACTGTAAAACCGCTGTAAGGCGGGGAAACACAGGCGGATAACGCTGCAAAGAGTTATCGGCAGAGGTAAAAGCACGGGACGGTTACAGAAATTTGATACAGCGCAGATTTCGGCGCAAAAAAAGAAAGAGAGGCAGACAATATGTTAGAAGCTGGTATCAAGGGAAGACAGGAAGTTATGGTTACGGATGAAAACTCCGCGGCAGCAGTAGGAAGCGGTCTGTTACCGGTATTTGCAACTCCGGCGATGATCGCACTGATGGAGAAAACCGCGTGGATGAGCGTGGCTCCGTACTTAAACGACGGCGAGGGAACCGTTGGTACAAAGCTGGAGGTTGCCCACAATGCAGCGACTCCGGTCGGTATGCAGGTTTGGTGTGAGAGCGAGCTGGTTGAAGTAGACGGCAGACGTCTGGTATTTAAGGTAGAGGCGTTTGATGCGAAAGGTTCCATCGGCGGCGGCACACATGAGCGTTTCATCATCAAAAATGAGAAATTCTTAGCAAAAGCACAGAGCAAGAAAGAAAACTAAAGGTTGCTGTGAACGAGAACGGACCTGAATGGGAAATTCCTGACGCGAACGGCGCGAAATAGTCACAAAGAGGAAATAACAGCCAGCCGGAAGCGCCGCGGATATCGTATGCGGGCCGCTTCCGGCTGGCTGCTTTGTGCAAGGGAACCGTGTAAAAGAAAATTGTTCGTTTTCAGACGACGATTCAGTCCGTTTATGCATTTATTGTGGAAGGCATTTTATGTGCGAAACTTGAAAATAAAATCTTTTAGGAAGGAAATTGATTTGTTTGAAGATCACATACATTCATCACAGCTCGTTTTCAGTTGAGCTTGAAAACGTCGTGCTTCTGTTCGACTATTTTAAGGGAACTCTCCCGGAGTTTCCGGCAGAAAAGCCGCTCTTTATCTTTGCCAGCCATTTCCATGCCGATCATTATGCTCCGGTGATCTTTCAGCTGGGAGAGAAACGGGAAAATGTTTTTTATATTCTCTCAAAAGAGATTGGGAAAAAGATACCGGAGGAATATCGTAAACGATATGAGGATAAAATTCGGCTGGTAAAGGCGGGAGAGAAATTTTGCCTGAATGTTTCTGAGAAAGGGACGGTACAGGAAAGCAAATCCACCGGGCAGTCCGGTGCTTTTGGCGCGGATGAGGCTGTTTTGGCAAAAGATGCTGCGCCAGAGAAGAAAAATATATCCGAAGAAAGCCTTATCGTCGAGACATTTCATTCCACCGACGAGGGCGTCGCGTTCTGGATCTCCTGTGAAGGAAAGGAGATTTACCACGCCGGTGACTTGAATAACTGGTGGTGGGAAGGCGAGGATATGGCGTGGAACCGGAATATGGCGGCTTCCTACAAACAGGAGATGAAGAAGCTTTCCGGTCGCACGGCGGATCTGGCGTTTATTCCGGTCGATCCGAGACTGGAGCAGTGGTTTTATCTGGGCGCGGCCGGTTTTATGGAGCAGGCGGACGCAAAATGGATTTTCCCGATGCATTTCTGGGAAGATGATAGAATTATACAGAAATTGATTGAACATCCATCCAGCGAGGGCTGGCGGGATCGCATCATAGAAATTCACAGAGAAGGGGAGGAGTTTATCCGATGAAATTTACATTTGCACACAACAATTTTAATGTCATTGATCTGGACAAGTCACTGAAATTTTATGAGGAAGCACTGGGACTTAAGGAAGTGCGCCGCAAGGAGGCGGCGGACGGCAGCTTTATCCTCGTCTATCTGGGCGATGGCACAACCGGTTACCAGCTTGAGCTGACCTGGCTGCGCGACTGGGAGAAGGATTCCTACAATCTGGGCGACAATGAGTTCCATCTGGCATTTGAAACGGAAGATATGGAGGCAGCATACGCCAAACATAAGGAGATGGGATGCATCTGTTTTGAAAATCCGGCGATGGGGATTTACTTTATCAACGATCCGGACGGATACTGGCTGGAGATTGTACCGGCGAAGATGTAGGCTGAGGGCTGATTTTTTTGAAAAGACGTTTTAACAATCAATAAAATGTAACTGTGCTGCCTGGCAAAGCGGGGCAGCAGAAAGACAGGGTGAACGAAATGCGGTCATTGTGAAATTCCACAAATGAAATGCCACAGACGAAACGGTCACCGCATGAGATAAATAAGGGGTTAAAATGGTAAAAATAATTAAGAACGGCAGAGTCATCGATCCGGAAAGTGGATTCGACGGCAAGGCAGATTTGTGGATTGAAAATGGAAAAATCCAGAAAATCGTGAAAAAAGATACAAATACAAAAGCGAATGCGGCATCCGGCGAGTCGTCCATTCCGGCGGACGCCGAGGTGTTGGACGCAGAAGGCCTGATCGTTGCACCGGGACTGGTGGACGTCCATGTGCATTTCCGCGATCCGGGACTGACCTACAAGGAGGATATCGAGACAGGCGCGGCGGCAGCGAAAGCGGGCGGCTTTACGACGGTGGTCTGTATGGCGAACACGAAACCGGTGGCAGATACGCCGGAGATTGTCCGGTATATTCTGGAAAAGGGCGCGAAAACGGGGATTCATGTGGAAACCTGCGCGGCCGTTTCCAAGGGATTTCAGGGCAAAGAGCTGACTGATATGGATGCCCTCAAAGAGGCGGGCGCGATCGGATTTACGGATGACGGAATCCCGCTGATGAGTGAAAAACTGGTCAAAGAGGCGATGGAGACGGCGAAACGCCTCGATGTGCCGCTGAGTTTCCATGAAGAAGATCCGGCTTTTATCTTCAACAACGGCATCAACCGTGGTCCGGTGTCCGAACAGCTGGGAATCGGCGGTTCCCCGGCGCTGGCGGAAGATTCGATGGTGGCACGCGACTGCATGATCGCGCTTCACACCGGCGCGGATGTGGATATCCAGCATATCAGCTCCCGCAATGCGGTACAGATGGTCGGCCTGGCGAAAAAGCTGGGCGCACACGTCTGGGCGGAGGTAACGCCGCATCATTTTACGCTGGATGAGACGGCCGTTCTGAAATATGGCACGCTGGCGAAGATGAACCCGCCGCTGCGAAGCGCGAAGGACCGCGAGGCGCTGATCGAGGCCATCAAGGACGGTACGATCGACATGATCGCGACCGACCATGCGCCGCACAGTGCCGAGGAGAAGGCAAAACCGCTGACGGAGGCGCCGAGCGGCATCATCGGCCTGGAGACATCCCTGCCGTTAGCCGTGACGAATCTGGTCAAGGCGGGCCATATCGATTATCTGACTCTGTTTGAAAAAATGTGTCTGAATCCGGCAAAGCTGTACCTGATGAAGGAGGCGGGACGCATCCGCGAGGGCGGCGCGGCCGATCTGGTTCTTTTTGACGACCAGATGCCATATACCGTAGAGAAATTTCATTCCAAGGCATCCAATTCCCCGTTTGTGGGAGCGGAGCTTTACGGAAAGGTTCACTATACCATCTGCGGCGGTGAGACGGTTTACCGGGCAGAATAGGAGGAAACGAGACGATGAAGACAATGTTAAAACGCGGCGCGGGCGTGCTGATGCCGATTTTCAGCCTGCCGTCGCCGTATGGAATCGGTACGTTCGGACGGGCGGCGTATGAGTTTATCGATCAGTTAAAACGCGGCCGCCAGACGTACTGGCAGGTACTTCCGATGGGACCAACCTGCTACGGGGACAGTCCGTACCAGTCCTATTCTGCATTCGCGGGAAATCCGTATTTTATCGATCTGGATACATTAAAGGATGAGGGACTTCTGACCCAGGATGAGATTAACGCCTGCTGGTGGTGCGATAAGCCGGATCAGGTCAAATACGACGCGCTGTATTATTACCGTTTCCCGCTGCTTCGCAAGGCGTATGAGCGGAGCGCGCATAAGGAAAGTGCCGAATATCAGGCGTTTCTGGAGGAAAATGAGGAATGGCTGGATGACTACGCGCTCTACATGGCGGTAAAAGGAAAATATGAAGGCAAAGGCTGGATGGACTGGGATGAGGACATCCGGTTCCGCCGCCCGGAGGCGCTTTCGGCGTACCGGGAAGAGCTGGCGGAAGAAATAAATTACTGGAAATTCTTACAGTTTAAATTTTTTGAACAGTGGGAAAAATTAAAACAGTATGCAAAAGAAAAAGAACTCCAGATCGTGGGCGATATCCCGATCTACGTGGCGCTCGACAGTGCCGATGTCTGGAGCCATCCGGAGCTGTTCCAGCTCGATGAGGAAAATCTGACGCCGCTCAAGGTGTCGGGCGTGCCGCCGGATGCATTTTCTGAGGATGGACAGCTCTGGGGAAACCCACTCTACGACTGGGAGAAGATGGAACAGACCGATTTTGCCTGGTGGCGCAGCCGGATGAAAGCGTCCGCGAAGCTCTATGACGCGGTGCGGATTGACCATTTCATCGGCGTGGTGCAGTATTATGCGATTCCGTACGGCTCTGCGAATGCGAAGACCGGCGAGTGGGAGAAAGGACCGGGCAAAAAGCTGACCGACGCGTTAAATGAGGCGGCAGGCGAGACGAAGATCATCGCGGAGGATCTCGGCGTCTTCTGTCAGGAGGTCAAGGATCTGCTGGCAGAAACCGGTTATCCGGGCATGAAGATCATTGAGTTTGCGTTCAGCGGCGACCGCTTCAACGAGCATCTGCCGCACTGCTACGACCCGAACTCCGTTGTCTACGGCGGAACGCACGACAATGAGACGCTGGCGGGCTATTTCAAGCCGGAAAAACGCCAGTGGTGGGAGCTTCAGTACATTGCGGATTACCTCGGCGCGGCACACCAGAGTGAGGTTGTTGATCGCGTGTTCCGGGCGGCGTACGGCTCGGTGGCCAGCGTGGCTATTTTCCAGATGCAGGATGTGTTAAAACTTGACAACTGGGCGCGCATGAATACGCCGGGAACGCTTGGGGAAAACTGGCGCTGGCGTTTGGTTCCGGGGCAGTTTACGGATGAGCGGGCGGATTATCTGTCATGGCTGGTGGATACGTTCGGAAGATTTTAGGCAGATGGGAATTTATAAAAACCCGTAAAATGCTTGCAAATTCGGGAAAAACCTGTAAAATATACATGGATTGCACCCGCCCGGGGCAAAGATGCGCCTGGGGCGTATGAACGATTTGAACAGTATGAAAGGAAATTGCCATGATTAGTACAAGCAATGTAACACTGCGAGTAGGAAAGAAGGCGTTATTTGAGGACGTAAGCATTAAATTTATCGAGGGAAACTGCTACGGACTCATCGGTGCCAACGGTGCCGGAAAGTCTACCTTCTTACGAATCCTGTCCGGACAGTTGGAACCGACCAATGGTGAGGTTATCATCACACCGGGACAGAGACTTTCATTCTTACAGCAGGACCACTTTAAATATGACGCATATCCGGTACTTGATACCGTTATTATGGGAAATGCGAGACTCTACGAGATCATGAAGGAGAAGGAAGCCATCTACATGAAGGAAGACTTCTCCGAGGAAGACGGCGTCAAGGCGGCGGAGCTGGAGGGCGAGTTCGCTACGATGAACGGCTGGGAGGCAGAGTCCGACGCGGCCAACCTCTTAAACGGTCTGGGAATCGAGACGGATCTCCACTATAAACAGATGGCGGATCTGACCGGTGCACAGAAGGTTAAGGTTCTTCTGGCACAGGCGCTGTTCGGAAATCCGGACATCCTGCTTCTTGACGAGCCGACGAACCACCTGGATCTCGATGCGATCGCATGGCTCGAGGAGTTCTTAATCAACTTTGAGAATACGGTAATCGTAGTATCCCATGACCGTTACTTCTTAAATAAAGTCTGCACCCAGACCGCAGACATCGACTACGGCAAGATTCAGCTCTACGCCGGAAACTACGATTTCTGGTATGAGTCCAGCCAGTTAATGATCAAGCAGATGAAGGAAGCCAACAAGAAGAAAGAGGAGAAGATCAAAGAGCTCCAGGAATTCATCCAGCGATTCTCCGCAAACGCTTCCAAATCCAAGCAGGCGACCTCCAGAAAACGTGCCCTGGAGAAGATCGAGCTGGATGAGATCAAACCGTCCAGCCGTAAGTACCCGTACATCGATTTCCGCCCGGAGCGTGAGATTGGCAATGAAGTATTAAGCGTTGAGAACCTCTCCAAGACGATCGACGGCGTGAAGGTGCTGGACAATATCTCCTTCATTCTCGGCCGTGAGGATAAGGTAGCATTCGTCGGACCGAACGAGCAGGCGAAGACGGTTCTGTTTAAGATTCTCTCCGGCGAGATGGAGCCGGATGAGGGATCTTATAAATGGGGTCTGACAACCACCCAGGCCTATTTCCCGAAGGACAATACGAAAGAGTTCGACAATGACGACACGATCGTAGACTGGCTGACCCAGTACTCCCCGGTGAAAGATGTGACCTATGTCCGCGGATTCTTAGGGCGTATGCTGTTTGCCGGTGAGGACGGTGTGAAGAAGGTGCGCGTTCTTTCCGGTGGTGAGAAAGTCCGCTGCATGCTTTCTAAGATGATGATCTCCGGCGCCAATGTTCTGATTCTGGATGAGCCGACCGACCATCTGGATATGGAGTCCATCACCGCGCTGAACAACGGTATGATCAAGTTCTCGGGTGTCCTGTTATTCTCCTCCCGTGACCACCAGATCGTTGAGACGACAGCAAACCGTATCATGGAGATCGTAAACGGCAAGCTGATCGATAAGATTACCACCTACGATGAGTATCTGGCTAACGATGAGATGGCGAGAAAACGTCAGGTATTTACCGTTACTGACAGTGAGGAAGAGGACGACTAAGAGCTTGGATCTTGACGGAAATTTTGTTGATGAAACCGAATCCGTGGGATTTCTGCCCATGATTATGGAGGCAGGAAGCTGCTATCAGTCGAAATTAGAATGATTAAGGCAAGCGGTTAAAGATAAACGGACAGCCCCGGACATTGCGCGTGTGCGCGATGCCTGGGGCTGTCTTTTTGCGTTTCTGCGGCATCAATCCCACATTTTTAGTTCGATGAGTCTTTTTTGTGCCGTGATTCCAGATAAACCAGGTAGTTGATATACTCAATCAACTGCTTTTTCGTGGAAGTCTGGAACGAAGAGATACGTCCGTTGACTTCTCCATACGTGACATTTTTAAGAAATGGTTTTGCCATTTCAGGTGGATTCTTAGGGTAGGAAGTACGTCCAAGAATATAATCGGCGCTGACCTCATAGTAATCTGCCAGTTTGAGCAGATGCCGGAGAGGCAGATCGGTTCGGTTTGTTTCATAGCGGGAATAGATTTGCTGAGTTGTCCCCAGCAGACTGGAAATCTCCGCCTGCGTTTTCCCTTTGTCCTCCCGTAAATCACGGAGCCGGTCACCAGCAGCAATCATTCAAAACACCTCCCGCATACATCAAATATTTGTGAAAACAATCTATCATACAAGTATGCGCAGAATTAAAGGATACAATTAACTGATGTACAAATAGTAATCAATACATTGAAAGAGGTGTAAAAACGAAGAATATTTGATTGGATGGACGGGGGCGGCAGAAAATAGGAAAAATGCAATGTCAGGGATTTATAATAGATATTAAAATAAAAAATCCCGATTCCTTACCGGGTTTTTGTTTTACTGTTTACAGTCTGCCCGAATTAGTTTAAAATAAAAGGAAACAGGCAATTCTGCTTTGAATGAAAATGGGTGGGATTGCGGGTAAGAAACAGAAAGCGAGGACAATTTTCATGAGTCAGAAGCCAGTTCTGGTGATCATGGCGGCTGGTATGGGCAGCCGGTATGGCGGCCTGAAGCAGATTGATCCGGTTGATCGGGAAGGAGATCTGATCATCGATTTTTCGATCTTCGACGCGGTCGAGGCTGGATTTGAAAAGGTTGTATTTATTATCAAGAAATCCATCGAGAAAGAGTTTAAAGAGCATATCGGAAACCGCATGGAAAAGCACGTGCAGGTGGAGTATGTGTATCAGGAAAATGACCGCCTCCCGGAAGGGTTTGAAGTCCCGGAGGGACGCGTCAAACCGTGGGGAACCGGTCATGCGATTCTCTGCTGCAGCGAGGTGATCGACGGACCGTTTGCGGTGATCAATGCGGATGATTACTATGGAAAATCAGCGTTCAATGCGATCTATGATCGTCTGGCATCCTGCGGCGATGATGACAAGTATCAGTATGCGATGGTGGCTTACCATCTCTACAACACACTGACCGAGAACGGCCATGTGGCGCGCGGCGTCTGCACGGTGGATGCGGATGGGCATCTGGCAGATATTCACGAGAGGACACGCATTGAGAAGCACGGCGATCAGGCGGAGTACACCGAGGATGACGGCGCAACCTGGGAGAAGTTAGGGAAAGATACGCTGGTATCGATGAACCTGTGGGGCTTTACTTCCAGCATCTTAAAGGAGTTAAAGGCGCGGTTTGTTCCGTTTTTGGAGAAAAATCTGCCGGAGAATCCGATCAAATGTGAGTATTTCCTTCCGTTTGTGGTGGACGAACTTCTGAAGGAAGGAAAAGCCGAGGTGACCGTTTTAAAG
>JBNMLY010000006.1:0-40545 GCA_050875065.1 Otoolea sp.
ACGCACAATCTCCCAACAGATCATCGACCAGATCATCACCGGAAACGAAAAACGTTACCAGATTTATCTGGAGCTTCGAACCGAGCCGGACGGTATTCCGCCGGAAACCCTGCTGGCGATCAACCATTTTCTTGAACAGTGGGTACCTCTTGAGCGCCTGCTCAACAAAACGGCAAGGCGTACCTCCGCCCGCTCCCGCGGTGCGTTTAACATCAATACACTCAAACGGATGGATCTCTTTGATAAAGAAATGATTAGCCAGATCGTCCAACTGCGCAAGCTGCGGAACGTACTGATCCACGACATTGAGCTGCCGGAACAGGCACAGATTCTCCGCGGTACAGAGGAAGCAAAAGAACTGTTGTCGCAGCTGACCGGGCAAAATGGAGAATCGGCGGAGGGCGAACACGGAGAAAAAAACAGTCATACCGGCAAGGCATAAGCCCCAGGCGCATGAAACATCCATCACAAAGGGGCTGCCGCATTAGCAAATATTTTTGCTGGGCGACAGCCCCTCGTAAAAAATGCAATATCTTTTAATATCGCAACCTTCTTTATATAGTCTATTTCTGACTGCGTAGCGTCTCTTGTGTATAAAGCCCAGGTACTCTTTTCCAATCATGAAGTTCCATCCATTCATGGAATCTCTTTCCGGCCTCTCCAGGTCGCTCATTGTGAGTTTAGAGAAATCTACCCAAATCAGCCATCTCCCTCTTAGAAATCCACCTCCGTGTCATAGAAGCAGCAGGTCAGAAGTTTTGCCATCTGCTCCGGATTGATGGAACGCGGGTTGGAACCGGTACAAGCATCGCCGACTGCCAGCTCTGCTACGGTTGCCAGTTTCTCATTGAATTCTTTCTCGTCGATGATTCCGCCCTCATAGAGCTTGATGCTCGGAGCGATATTTAACTGCTTGTTCATCTCTTTAATCTCTGCGATCAGAGCGTCAACCAGAGCCTCGTCGCTGTCTCCCTGTAAGCCGATGAACTTCGCGATATCTGCATAACGGGAAGCTGCTTCCGGTTCCTTGGAGTTAAATTTGATAACCTTCGGAAGATACATCGCATTTGCTGCACCGTGAACGATATGTCCGCCGGAATAAGCTGCACCTGTCTTGTGTGCCATGGAATGAACGATACCAAGCAGTGCATTTGAGAATGCCATACCTGCCAGACATTGTGCGTTGTGCATACGTGCTCTCGCTTCTTTATCGCCATTGTAAGATTTAACCAGATAGGTATGAATCATCTTGATTGCGTGAAGTGCCAGCGGGTCGGTGTAGTCACAGTGAAGCGTCGATACATACGCCTCGATCGCATGGGTCATCGCATCCATACCAGTATTTGCGGTCAGTTTCTGCGGCATGGTCTCAGCCAGCTCCGGATCTACGATCGCTACATCTGGTGTGATGTTGAAGTCTGCTAACGGATATTTGATACCCTTGTGATAATCGGTAATCACGCTGAATGCCGTAACCTCGGTTGCTGTACCGGAAGTAGACGGAATCGCGCAGAATTTTGCTTTTGTACGCAGTGTCGGGAAATTGAACGGAGTGATCAGATCTTCAAACTTGGTATCTGGATACTCGTAGAATGCCCACATCGCTTTCGCCGCATCGATCGGGGAACCGCCGCCGATCGCTACGATCCAGTCCGGACCAAATTCCTGCATCAGCTTAGCGCCCTTCATAACGGTTTCCACACTCGGATCCGGCTCTACTCCCTCAAACAGAGCCACTTCCATGCCAGCTTCCTTCAGATAATCTTCAACTCTCTGCAGAAAACCAAAGCGTTTCATTGAACCGCCGCCAACGACAACGACTGCCTTTTTGCCTTTCAGATTTTTCAGTTCCGCCAAAGATCCTTCTCCATGATAGAGATCCCTCGGTAATGTAAATCTAGCCATATTGATACTACCTCCCGTTAATTTTTTAACCACCCTATGAATTGATTATAACATGCACTTTGGTCGATTGCAACTCATTTGTCCATTCATTTTTTATATCTTAGCAATAGTTTTTTAATATCGACAAATTACTACTTTATTTTTCAAAAATATGGTCTTTTTCTTACCTGATATACCACATGCAAAATAAACTATTTCCCATCTATCCAGCATTTTTTCACTTTCATAGAAATTCCTTTTCCCTCTTAAAATTTTTCTTGACATCGCTATTCTTCCGTACTATAACAAGGGAAAACAAAAGCCGGATGGATCCACGTTTGTTCCATCCCCTGGTACCGTACCAACGCAGAAATCTGCTTCATGTGCTTCCCGTTTTTTCCTTTTCTGCATTGTTACATCCAAACTGACATGGAGGACTTATTACGTCAACTACCCACCACCTAAAGGTAGTGGGCTTGTAACTGCCCAGTCGTAGCAACGGCTTTCGCCTCCGACCTTTAACCCCGATAAGTATTGCTACTTAAAGTGGCGTTACATCATAGGGTGGTTGACAGCACCCTTTACAGCAAAGTTTACTCGGCTGTAACTGTACCTGGTACTTGGGCTTTTGTAAGATAGTCTATTCCCATACGGTACAGATTCATAGCTCCTATGCGGTCATCATTAGATTTATAGCCACAGTTTTTACAGCTAAACAGATGTATCTTCTTATTACGATTAGCTTTTTCAATGTGTCCGCACACAGGACAACACTGGCTTGTGTAAGCAGGATTGACTTTAATAACTGTAGACTGATTCTGTTTCGCTTTGTACATAAGTTTCTGTTCAAGGTCATAGAACGACCACGATACAGATACATAGCGGTCTTTTGTTTTAACTCGCTCTGTGGCATTTCTAACACCTGACAAGTCTTCAAGTACGAATAATGTATGCTTTGGATTGTTTTTCACGAGTGCCTTTGATACACAATGGTTTACATCCTGCATCCAACGGTTTTCTCGTGAACCAATTGCTTTCATTCTTCGTCTTGCAGATGGAGTCTGACGCATTTGAAGTTCTTTACGAAGTTTGGAATAGTTAGCACGTTTCTGTTTGATAGCTTTGCCACTGACAAAACCCGATTTGTGCTTGCTATCATAAGTAGCAGCGACAAAGTTAATACCTCTGTCAATGCCCACAATATTACAGATGTCAGAAATATCACTTTCCTCGACATCATAGGTTACAGGTATATGTAAAAAATACTTGCCATGTTTATTTACAAGCTTGGCAGTACCAAACTTATAAATTGTATGGTCAAAATATTTAGACATACCTTCAGCAAAATATGGCAGCTTTACGCGACCATTCAAAGTGTTTACTGAAAAGCAGTTCTGTGTTAGGGAGTAATCTCTATTCCAAACAAGGTCGTACTGAGGCTTCTTAAAAGATGGCTTAATCCACTTGGATTCGTTTTCAAGAACAGTTTTGTATCTGGCTATGACAGTTTTAAAAACAGATTGAGCCATTTGAGATTTAAGCCCAAATCTTTCACGAAGTTCAGCATATAATGCTTTGTTCAAAGAAAACTGCTTTAAGTTATGTGTCTGGAATACATAATCTGAAACATAATTGCAAGCATCACTATATACAGACATGGTTTTATTAAGTAAAACTTTATCATCAGCCGTAGCGGATATTTGTATTTTGGCAGTAATGGTTACCTGTTCCATAAATGTACTCCTTTCATTGATATTTCACTAATAGTAGTATATAATATTTATTAGTGAAGGTCAACATATAGAGGTAATCTATGGATAACAAATATAATCGTCATAACAGACGAAAATACAGTCTCAAGGTACATATAGTATTAGTTACAAAATATCGCAAGCAATTACTTAAAGGCACTATTGCCGATGATGTAAAACAAAAGATTTTCGATATATGCAATTCTAATGGTTGGAATATTATTGCTATGGAAACTGACAAAGACCATGTACATTTCCTTGTGAGTTATGATGCAACGGGCAGAGTATGTGACATTATAAAAGTCGTTAAACAACAAACCACCTATTATTTATGGCAAAAATATTCAGTTTTTTTGTCTAAGCAGTACTGGAGGAAGAAAATCTTTTGGTCTGACGGCTATTTTGCTTGTAGCATAGGCGAAGTATCGTCAGCAACTATACAAAAGTACATCGCAAACCAAGGTTAATGGCTGCAAATTCATAAGGCTCCTCCCACCTCCCAAGGGAAGTGGGAGGAGCCTATGACAAACGAAAGGATTTTAATTATGAAACAGACATCACGAATCCAACTGGAAAACGCCCTGATCGGCGCGCTCGGCATTCTTTCCCTTGTACTTTTTATTCTCAGTTTCCTTCCGGGGCTGGGACTTGCAAGCCGCGTCAGCATCTTTCTTGAAATGGGGTACATGGTACAGCGTGCCTTTTCTGTCGTACTCTTTATTCTTACGTTCCAGCTTCGGAAACGCAAGCGCGCCGCCTGGAATATTGCCGTTATCTTGCTCTTTTTAAGTTTTTTACGCGGACTGACGACACTTTCTGCACCATTATATCTTCCGTTCCACCTGATGGAGGCAGCACTTTTCCTGCTTTTGCTGGGTTTTCGGAAAGATTTCTGCTGTCCGTCCGACCGGCGCAGCCTTAAACGCTCCCTCCTGTTTCTGTTCCTGTCACTGGCAGGCATCATTATCAACGCCAGTATTAGCTACCATTTTTCTGTGAAACCGCTGGGAGAAACCACTTTTGTTTCCCTGGTGGATAGCCTCCTCCAGGGAAGCGCCATGATTTTTGGCATAGGAATTGCAAGCAATGTTTCACGTGAAACACATGTAATTGAACTGGTTACATTTTGGTTTAGCTGGGGCTGTATTCTCGCGTCCATTCTCTATGCGGTCCGTCCTTGGCTGCTGCGTCCGGTCAGTCACGCGTTGGATCTCGTACATGCCCGCACCCTTGTCAACCTGTACAGCCAGAATCCCAGCGCCTACCTGACGCTGGAGGATGACAAGCTCCTGTATTTCGGTCAGAAAGTGGACGGCGTCATTGCCTACGGAGTTGTCGGCAGCACCATCGTCGTCAACGGCGATCCCATCTGTGCAGAAAACGATTTCCCGGTTCTTCTGGCAGAATTTAAAGAATTTTGTCAGCGCAGCGCCCACAACTTGTTTTTTATCAGCGTTACCGACCATTTCCTGGAAGAATATAAGAAGCAGGGCTTTGGATGGGTCAAAAACGGTGAGGAGGCGCGCTTCCGCCTCGCAGACTATGAGATCTCCGGCAAGAAGGGCGCCAAAATGCGGATGAACATCAACCATGCCCGAAAAGCCGGAGTCATCGTCCACGAATACTGCCCGCTGAAACAGCGCGATCCACAGATCGAGGCGTCCCTGGATCGCATTACCTCCGAATGGTTACAGCAGAAAAAGAGCTCTATGCTGACCTTCGTCATGGGAACCGTCGGGCTGGAAAATCCGATGGACAAGCGCTATTTCTACGCCACCGACGCCGACGGAAAAATCGTGGCATTCATCGTGTTTGTCCCATTTCTCGGCAAAAATGGCTATATGGCGGACGTCACACGACACGGAACCGACGCACCGAGCGGCGTGATGGAGACGATCCTCTACGACGCGTTTCAGGTTTTCAAAAACGAGGGCATTGAGTACGGCAGCCTTGGCGTCGCCCCACTCGCTGGGCTGGAAAATGACAGTTCCAATCCGGTCGAAAAATTGCTCCGCTTCGCCTACGACCATCTGAATGACTGCTACGGATTTCGCGACCTCTACCGCGCCAAGGAAAAATACAGCCCGACCGAATGGGTTCCTTCCTATTATATTTACCTGCCGAAGTTCCCGACGCCGGACATGTTTTACGCCCTTGTGACGATCCAGAATCCGCACCAGATCCGCGAGGCGGCGGAGGATCTGATAAAAGGCTGGGCGCAGCGGTTGAGAAAAAAGCAGACACCCCCGCCACACCCAAATCAGGCTTCCAGGGAGTCAAATGCAGCCACTTCTTCTGGCGTAGATAAAAGAAAAAAAGAGAATCATACAGATAAATGATGGAAACGAAATCTATTTGTATTTTGGCAAGTTGCAATCAAACTTCACTCAAACACATTTTATGTTTTTTGACTTTCTCCTGCCAAATACTCATTAAACTTAACATCCAGCATTCACCAGAAAAGAGGCGCTTTTAATATGAAACACTCCGGTTATCTCACGACCTCCGGCGCAGAAATCTACTATGAACAGTACGGCAGCGGCACACCGCTCCTCATCCTGCATGGCAACAGCCAGTCTCTTGCCGTCTTTTATCCATTTTTGTGCGCGTTTCTGCCTGATTTTCAGGTGATTTTGATGGATAGCCGGGGACACGGGCGTTCTCGGCTATCTGTCCGCACGGCGCTCCACGGGTTTTCCACGGAAGATATGGCAGACGACGTCATTGCCCTGCTTGACCACTTACATCTTGCCTCCGCCCACCTGCTGGGGTTCAGCGACGGCGCCAATATTGGGCTGGAGATCGCCTGCAAATATCCCACGCGGCTGCGCTCTCTCATCTGTATCAGCGCCAACGCCTCACCAGACGGGCTGCTCACGCCACTGTACCTTGCCGCCCAAATGCAGCACAGCATTTTAAGCCATCTGGGAAATCTCCTGATGCCAATTTTAAAGCGCAGACCTTTCCCCGCCCCCGCGTCCTCTTCACTGTCCGCGCCGGGAGCTTCCCTGCCATTTCAGAGAAAAGTCTCTGTATCCACCCCATCCGCAGTTTACGCCGACAGAGAGCGGCAGCGCCATTTCAAGCTAATTTTCACCCGGATTCCGGCACAAAAAAAGAAGCCCAACTTCCTTAGCCGACTGGCGCACCGCGTCCTCCGGCGTCGAAATCTGACTTCTCTTTTACTCCACTCGCCCTGTTTAAGTGCTCGGAAATTGCAAACCATCTCCGTTCCCGTGCTGCTGATCGCCGGGACCCGGGATCTTATCAAGACCTCCCACTCCCGCTGGTTAGCAAGACAGATTCCGACCAGCCAACTTCTCTTAATGACTGGTGGACGGCACACTTCCATATTCCGAACACCGACGCCCTATCTGCGCGCAATTCTGGCTTTTTTACGCCGCAGATGACACACTTTTTTCCCTCAGCTTTCCTTCATTGTTCCATTCATTTTTATGTTCTATACGTTTTCTCTTCCCTCTTCAAACATATCTGACAAACAACATCCTCGACTGCTCTACTTCGGGCACTCAAAGCACTTCTCAGCACAGCCTCCGACCGTTATCCACTTCCTCCCTCTGGCAGACCTTATCCAGCACCCAGTTTCCGTCTTCCAGAACAAACCTCCAGTATTTGAAGAACTTTTCCACGCTACTGACAAAAGGCTCAGTCCTCTGCCCTCCCTCCTATTGAAATTCTTTCCGCAAAATCTCTTTCGGCGGCTCAATCTCATTTGCCAGTGTATGTTCCGTCAATTCCGACAATATCTTAAACTTCCGGTTCAGCACCGGTCTCATACAATTCGGAACGTGTTCCTGGTGCGCCCGGTGAATCGCCACGCATTCCTTACAATTTCCGTGATAGCGACAGGCTTTCCGACAAGGACAGTGATCCTTCTCCTTGTACTCCTCCCGAAACTGCGCTGCAAACTCCTCTTGCAGACGCAGACCTTCCGCCCGGTTCCCCTCATGAAATTTTTTCATTGCTTCCAGTTCTTTTGGATTGTTTTCAATCTGCATCATAAACGTCCTCCCCCTATTTTCCGCTCATTTGAGAGTGCAGCCAACGGTATCTCTGCTTTTTGCGTGCCATTTCCACAGAAAAACGAATCCTCAACCCCTTATCAAGGAAAATCAAAATGTTTCACGTGAAACATAAAGGATTATTTTCTTTTTATCAGGCTTCCGGCTCTTTGCAGACATCCACCCAGCCTTTCGCTCCAGACACCCGTTCCAGCTCTGGGATCGTGAGACGGACGGCGCTGTGGTCATTCCCGGCTGCCGGATAGACCGTCTCAAACCGCTTCAGGCTCTCATCCAGATACACCTCTATTCCATCCTTGATCCCAAACGGGCAGACGCCGCCCGGTGCATGGCCGATCCTTTCCTCCACCTCTTCGAACGGGATCATCTTCGCTTTCACGTGGAACGTATCTTTATATTTCCGGTTATCTACTTTCGCGGTTCCCTCCGTCAAAATCAGTACCGGCTGCTCTCCCTGCAAAAAAGACATCGTTTTTGCAATCATCCCCGGCTCCACGCCCAGCGCCTCCGCTGCCAGCGCAACCGTCGCAGTGGACTCCTTTAATTCAATTACGTGATCTAAAAAACCCATTTCTTTTAAGTGATTTTCTGCTTTTTCCAGCGACATAGTGGATTCTCCTCCTACTTTTTTATATAATTTCTTCGCAGTAAGAAAGCGGCGGAGAGGATTTGCCAGCCTGTCCCTCAATCGCCCTTTCTCCTATTGAAAACAAAGACTACCACAAAATGAGAGGGTTCCCGGTGCCAAATAACCACGCTGCTCCCCTCGAACATTTCTACTGATTATCCATCCATCATAGCACACTTCCATACAGAATAAAACAGAAATCCATTTCGCAATATCGCCCATTTAATATATACATAGGATTCACACACACCAGCGAGCCTCGCGATGCAAATATTTTGCTTGTCTTTGACGATAATAAAAATAGAAGTCATTTCGACTTATCGTAAAACAGAATAAGGATCTGATTCCTGGATTTCGGGGTGCAGAAATCAGATTGTTTTTCAATATACTCTCAGAATCTTTCCTACAACCGCAAAAACGAGTGCAGGAAGGACTTCGACCGTACATCTCATAAAAAGGGGGTTTTCTTATGTCAAGAATATTTGATTACAGTATTTTACTTCAAAGTTTATCCGGAACGCGCACGACTAATTTGATCGGCAGCTTCCGCTTATCCCAGATCAATACCTACTCTATACAGCGCCAATTAAAAGCCGCTGGTATCAATACAAACAGCGGCCAATATAAAGCGGCGCTCCGTGAAATGACCAAGAACGGCAACGGCGCCATGTATACAAACATTCAGGGAATTAAAAATCTAATGCGCAATTACAATAAAGACGGGGATTTTGTAGATCCGGTCACGGGGCTTACCGGACTTTTAGTGACCGATCAAAACAAAGCTTCCAAAAACCGAATTATATCTATTCCAGAGGCAAGCAAGGAGGAAATGTTTGAGCTGACAAAGAAAGAATTTTTACGGGAAGACGGTATCTTGAACGGAGATACTACCAAACGGTCGGATGTCTATATCCATATGTACCGTAACGTCCAGAAAAATGACCGTTTAGCCGCTGGACACACACTAGAACAATATGAACGGGCTTATCGGCAGGCGTTTATCCGGGCAGCCAAAGCCGCCAATCCGTCCTGGCAGCCCGGCGTCCCGATCGAAGAGGGCGCTTTGGATTCGGTTACCCGTGAGGATGTGGAAAAGAATCTAAAAGTATCTGGCAGTTCCCTCAAATACACGGCGCTTGATACAAAAGCCTGATTGGTGTAGCCTCACGCTTCCCATTGCCTGCAAAATAACTCCCATCTTTTCAGAATAAAGAATGTGCCTTGGCACATTCTCGCGCCGAGCGCGGTCGCTTGCGACATGATTCCTCTTCGCGCGAGTGCGCATCCACGCGGAGCGTTTTTTATTTCATAGGACGCACTTTCCTATGGAATAAAAAAGGAAAAACCGAGGTATGTCTCCATTTTCACAGAGAACCGCCCCGGTTTTTCCTTCTTCTCTATCTGTGTTACCACAAGCATCGGGTTCCTTTAGAACCTATCTGTCTTGATGTCTTGGCTGCTTTTCAAAAATATTCCATTCAGATCAAAGCCACTCCGTCTGCCGTTTTACCTTTTTTTCTTACCCCCAGACTTCCTCCGCAATCTCTTTCACCAGCTTCAGCTTCGCCCACTGCTCTTCCTCCGTCAGCTTGTTGCCGATCTCGCAGGACGCAAAACCGCACTGCGGGCTTAAGTAGAGACGCTCCAGCGGCACATACTTGGCTGCCTCCTGGATACGCGCGATCACATCTTCCTTTTTCTCCAGCTCCGGTCTTTTGGTTGTAATAAGTCCTAGAACCACTTTCTTGTCGCCGGATACCTTGGCAAGCGGTGCAAAACCGCCCGATCTCTCGTCATCATACTCCAGATAATACGCATTTACATGTTCCTCGCCAAAGAGCAGATCGGCTACGCTGTCATACGCACCGGAACTAAAAAAGGTGGAATGGTAATTGCCGCGGCACACATGGGTATTGATCACCAGATCCGCCGGTGCCTGCGCTACTACCTCATTATTTAACTGTAAAAGGCGTGCTTTATACGTCTCCAGCGCACTTCCCTGTCTTCCGGTCAGCGCTACCGCCATCTTGGAGTCTACCATGCCGCCCCATACGCAGTCGTCAAACTGCAGGTTACGGCAGCCCACCGCATAGATTTCACGCACAAATTCACTGTACGCGCGGATCACGTCCTCTGCGAACGCCTCCTCTGTTCCATAGATGCGAAGCGTTGTCTTTAAAAGCTGCGCGCCTGTGAAATACGCATAAAACTGTCCTGGGGACGGAATCGTCTGCTTCGCAACGGTATTTTCATCTTCCAGCGCTTTTACGAATTTAAAATGCTCGATAAACGGATGGTTCTTGACCGAAATCTTTCCTACCATGTAGGTATCGTCGATCATCGCTGCCTCTGCGTTGAAGGTTGTATTTCCTTCCACCGTTTTCTTGTGCTCGATGCCCTCAAAGCCCCACATGAAATCCAGATGCCAGGTGGAACGGCGGAATTCACCGTCCGTGATGACATGGTAGCCAAGTTCCTTGATCTTTGCCACCAGCTCCCGGATGCACGTATCTTCGACAGCTGTCAGCGCCTCGCGGGTAATGGTTCCCGCCTCAAAGGCGCTCCTCGCCTCTTTTAACTTCTCCGGTCTTAAAAAACTTCCTACAAAATCATATCGAAATGGGGTTGTCTGTGTGCTCATGCTTTTATCCTCCGTTGAAACCAGCCGGATAAATCAAACGGGCTTTCCGGCGAATCCTCTCATCGCTCTATTCCAGTTCTTCTCTTTTATCAGACTGGTTTTGCTCTTTTTTATTTCTGTCTGTAATCCTAACAGAAAAAGAGACATATGCAAAATACATACTTTTATGAGTTGTATATAGTTTTTATCTATATCAGTCTTCTTTGCACCCTTGTTCCCCATTTTTCTTTTCTTATATGCACCAAAACGCTTTCGGATTCTGGACTTCGAATTTCAGCTTTTGGATTTCAGATCCCAGATTCTGGTTTTGTCCGATTCCTTTTTATCCAGTTATGCCCTGTATTTATCACTTCTCCCCGAAAAATAACTCCATGTCGCTCTCCACGCTGTCAATTCCCGCGATTCCAAACTTCTCCACCAGTACATTTACCACGTTCGGACTTAAAAAAGCCGGAAGCGTCGGTCCAAGGTGGATATTTTTAATGCCGAGGGAAAGAAGTGCCAGAAGCACGATGACCGCCTTCTGCTCGTACCAGGCAATGTTGTAGATAATCGGCAGATCGTTGATGTCATCCAGACCAAATATTTCCTGCAGCTTCATCGCAATGACCGCCAGGGAATACGAATCATTACACTGCCCCGCATCCAGGACGCGCGGGATTCCATCAATATCGCCCAGATTCAGCTTATTGTAGCGATATTTCGCACAGCCAGCCGTCAGAATCACGGTGTCCTCCGGCAGCGCCTTCGCAAAATCAGTGTAGTAGGTACGACTCTTGGCGCGCCCGTCACAACCTGCCATGACAACAAATTTTCGGATTTTCCCCGATCTGACCGCATCCACTACCTTGTCTGCCAATGCCAGCACTTGTGCATGGGCGAAACCGCCAACAATCTGTCCCTGCTCGATCTCCTTCGGCGCCTCACAGCGTTTTGCGTGCCGGATCAGCTCCGAAAAGTCCTTCTCCCCGCCGATTCCGCCGTTGATATACGTGCATCCCGGATATCCCGCTGCGCCGGTTGTATAAAGCCGATCTTTGTAGCTGTCCTTCGGCGGCACGATACAGTTAGTCGTCATCAGGATCGGTCCATTGAATGTCTCAAACTCCTCCTTCTGGCGCCACCACGCATTGCCGTAATTGCCCTTAAAATTCGGATATTTCTTAAATGCCGGATAATACTGCGCCGGAAGCATCTCCGAGTGCGTGTATACATCGACGCCGGTTCCCTGTGTCTGCTCCAGAAGCATCTCCAGATCCCGCAGATCATGCCCGGATACCAGAATGCCCGGATTGCTGCCAACCCCGATATCGACGGTGGTAATCTCCGGATTCCCGTATGTCTCCGTATTGGCGCGATCCAAAAGCGCCATTCCCCGAACACCGTACTCGCCCGTTTCCAGTGTCAGGTGAATCAAATCATCCACGCTCAGGCTGTCATCCAGTGTCGCCGCAAGCGCCCGCTGCAGGAATGCGTCCGCCTCCCGATCTTCCTGGAGCAGTACATTCGCGTGCCGAGTGTAGGCAGACAATCCTTTCAGTCCATAGGTAATCAGGCTGCGGAGAGAAATAATATCCTCATTTGCCCCGACAAGAACCCCCGTCTCCGAAGCTTTCCGTTCAAATTCAGACGCATCGCCCGTCCATCCCGCCGCCTCCGGCAGGTTATCACGACTCTCCAACTGTTCCCACAAGGTGTTTTTCATCTCCAACGTCTTTTCAATCCGCGCCGTGATCGCCGCCTTGTCAAAATTGGCATTCGTGATGGTCGTAAACAGATTTTCCGTGATCAGATGGTTGACCTCATCCGCCACCGCGCGCCCCTCCTCGCGCAGCCGCGTCGTGACCGCACTGATACCTTTCGTTACCCACACAAGTAAATCCTGCATCGCCGCCAAATCCGGCTGCTTCCCACAGACGCCGACCACGGTACATCCCTTGCATCCGGCCGTCTCCTGACATTGATAACAAAACATTTTCTGATCCATCTCTCATTCCTCCTGTGATACAAACTAACACTCTATTTATCGTCTGCATTTTGCTTAATTTCTATTCTCAAACAATCATAGAATACCGGATTTGGACTCAAAAATCGGTTGTTTTAACAACATTTCATTCCTTTTCTTTTTTTAATTTTCCTTTTGTAAGATTTTCGCAATGGCTGCCTTTACTTTCTCTATCTCCAGCAGCTTGGAGATATGCTCACTCCTGCCGGCCTCTTTTGATTCCTGGATATCCTCCAGAAACGCATCCGCTGTCATGGCAACAATCAGAATCTTTGCTGCCCTTCATTTTTTTCGATTCTGCGCTGTAAATTCATTTTCCCTACGCACTAGGGGCGGAAGATTTTACAAAAAATCTTCCGCCCCTAGTCAATACATGCTGTCCCTGACTGGAGTCGAACCAGCGGCCTTTCGCTTAGGAGGCGAACGCTCTATCCTGCTGAGCTACAGAGACCTATGTTTCACGTGAAACATCTAAAATTCTATATCTGTTCTTTATTATAATTCATTTCGTACAGATGTGCAACTGTTTTCCTCGCTTCTCTTCCAGGCGCTACAAACAGTTGCACACTTTATGCACTTCAGCCTTTACGCGAAATGAGCCGTCCCCATCATCCATATTTTTCCTTTAAAGCGCCTTCCCGGAAGCGGCTCTCCCAACAGATCCATCTTATTGATACCAACCCGAAAATGCAAATCATTACATTCCACTTTTAAATCGTATAGCTCCTCGCCCGTAAATCGATTTTTTTTGCATACGACCTCTTCAATTTCTCCTAAAATTGAATATTGATCGCACTCGATTCCACTCGGCATAAAGGTTGTATCGACAATCGAATAAATGTCTTCTTTCGTCGCCCTCCGTGATGCCATCGAATACAAATCGAGATCTTCGATCGTCAATGACTCCATCGCATCCTCGTCGCCATTCTTTGCCGCTTCCAAGAGCTGATCCCTATTTTTAGCTGCAACCTTCGCTTTTTCTATCTGCATAGCCGTTTTTTTGATCGGAAGCAAAACCTTTCCTCGGTTGGCAAACCCGGCCAGGCTGACTGATTTGACTTCCAGGCGCTCCCGCTCTTTCATATACCGTTCCCGATATTCTAAAGGATTTAACAGATAAAAAATAAGCGATAATCCTACTTTATATTCATCGAGAAGCCCTGCATATGTCTCCTTTTCCGTATGACGCTGAATGGAACATTCTGCCCTGGATGTGATCTCCTCATTGAGAATATATGGGTAATAATACTCCACCTCCATCTCATCCTGTTCATTCAGCTCTCCGTACATCGCCACACCGATCCCCGGCGCAACTTCCGTCTTTATCTCATATAAATCTGTCTCTCGGTCAACCTGAAAATATTTTGTTTTTCCGGCGTCCCGCGCCAGACAACGCAAAAGTGCCCGAATATCTTTCTTTCTCTGATACATACTAAATCCGGCAGCGCGCAAAAAACGATGCATGTTTATTCCCTCTATTTCTACTCTAAACTTACTATCTGTTTCTTTACTTGTAGCCGAGTGCCCGTTCCAATGCCTCCTTCTCTTCGCTTCCCAGAAGCACCTCCGTCTTTCCCTCCACTACATCTTTTAAATACAGATAACACCCTTCCCGGCTATGGACCGAATTTAACACAAATCCCGTGTTATTGTCATCCAACATGGCAATTACAAAACTTAAATTTCCGCCCATTCCTTTAAAGGCATTATATTTGACAATTCCTGTTTTCTGGTATCCAGCCTGCGCTTTTGAAACCACCGACTCTACCAGCTGCTTCGTATCTCCATCCTCCGAGCGAAGATACTCCATCTCATCCGCCAAATCCAGAATCGTATCTTCCAGCGTCTCCGCATCCTTTCCCCGCATAAACATATCATATCTACGATACAGTTTCCGATATTGTGAAAAGCAAACGATGGATGTAATAAACGATATAAATGCAAGAACTGCAAGTATAATTATAATGATTCCTGGATCGATTCCGATCTCACTAAAAATACGGCTCTCCATCTTTTTTTCCTCGTTTCCCGTGTTTTTTCCTATCCAAGCGACTGCAGCAGTTCCATTAAACGTTCCAGCTCTGCCGAAGAATAGTATTCAATTTCAATTCGGCCTTTATTCTTGTCTTTTCGGTTGATCGAAACCTTAGTCCCCATGACCGTTCTTAGTTTTTCCTCCGCTTCCCTGAAAAAAAGATCCAAATCATGTTCTGGGGCTTTTTTCTTTCCCTTTTTGGGTTTCAGTCCTGCCCGAACCAGACGCTCTACCTCGCGGACACTCAGATGGTTTTCTACTGTTTTCAGAGCCAACTGGTACTGTTTTTCCTGATCTTCCAATGAAAGAAGCGCCCTCGCATGGCCTCCGCTGATCCGGTTCTGGATCAACATCTCCTGCACACGCTCATCTAACTTCAAAAGACGCATACTGTTGGTAATCGTTGCACGGTTCTTGCCTACCCGTTCCGCCACATCCTCCTGCCGCAGACCAAATTCCTGAATTAACATCTGGTAGGCCCGCGCCTCCTCAATTGGATTCAGATCTGCTCGCTGTACATTCTCAATCAGCGCAATTTCCATCGTCTGTTGTCGGGTATAATCCCGCACAATCACTGGAACTTCCCGCAATCCTGCCAGCTTTGCAGCCCTCCAGCGGCGTTCTCCCGCAATCAGTTCATACCGTCCTCCTTTTTTCTGAACCAAAAGCGGCTGCAACACCCCATAGTGGCGAATTGACTCTGCCAATTCCGAAAGTTGCTCTTTATCAAACATCTTTCGGGGCTGGCTTAAATTCGGCTCAATTTCAGAAACATTCAGAAATTTTTCTTTTTCCACCTCTACGATTTTTACCTGTGTTTCCGCCTTTTGCGTTTCCTTCTTGTTGCGTGACGCCGCCTGACCGCCGCCTGACGCACCTTTTACCGCTTTTTTAGCAGCCGGTTTGGAGCCTCCCTGACCTGTGACTGCTGCCGGCTTCTTTTGTTTTTTCGATCCCGGCAATACCATATCTAATTCCGCCAGGCTTTTCTTCTCCGGTTCTTTTTCCGTTTCCGGACTGGAACCGCCTCGTTCCGCCCCAGTCAGCGGCTTGGCGCCACGGCTTAACGCCTCCTGGCCTTCCTTAAAATCGTTTCCAAAAAAAGCCCCCAGCCCTTTTCCAAGACCTGTTCTCTTTGACATTTTTTCCCTCCTCATAAACGCCTCAAAATGCCCGTTTCGGCATCTTTCTCCCCCTGTTTTTCACGTTAACATTCTTCCAGTTCCCCTATCCGAGTACAAACTTTCCGGTTTTACAGGCTTATTCTAACTCTCCCCGGCTGATTACCTCTGCCGCCAGCAGGCGGTAACTTTCCGCCCCCGTCGAGCGGCTGTCATATAAGTTGATCGGCATTCCGTGGCTTGGTGCCTCCGCCAACCGTACATTTCGCGGTATGATCGTTTTGTAAATCCGCTCATTCAGGTTCTGTTTTACATTCTCCACTACCTGTAAGGAAAGATTGGTTCTCGCATCATACATCGTAAACACGACTCCCTCCAGATCCAGTGACGGATTCATTTTCTTTCGCACTAGTCCGATTGTCCGAAGTACCTGGCTCAATCCCTCCAGCGCATAATACTCACACTGAATGGGAACCAGCACCGTATCTGCCGCTACCAACGCATTGATCGTCAACAGGCTCAAGGAGGGCGGGCAATCAATAATAATAAAATCGTACTGATCACGAATTGTCTCTAAATAGCCTTTCAGCACCGATTCCTTGTTTTCTACATCCAGAAGTTCGATCTCTGCTCCCGCCAAATTCGAATCCGATGGAAGAACATCCAGATTTGCCTGAACCTCTCGTCTCAGGCAATCCTCCAGCGCGCAATCTCCCAGGAGCAGCTCATAGACTGTATCTTCAATTTGTTCTTTTTCCAGTCCCAAACCGGTAGTCGCATTTCCCTGCGGATCAAAATCGATCGTTAGAACTCTCTGCCCCGCCTCTGCTAAGCACGCAGACAAATTGATCGCTGTCGTGGTTTTTCCCACTCCACCTTTCTGATTCGCAATCGCTATTGTTCTTCCCATACCGTATTCCTTCCATTTCCTTGGTTTTATCTCTCATAAGTCGCAGAGGCAACCTTCCTTCTGAAGCATATCCTGCCTGTTTTCAGCCATTCCCCCTCTGTCTTGTATAGTAGTATAGCACACTTAAAACTCATTTCCTACTTTTTTAGAAAAAATTCATTTAAAATGTTTCACGTGGAACATATGCCAAGGTTTCTTTCTCGCGCCGTGTGCGGGCGCTTACGACAGAATTCTTTTTCACGCGAGTGCACATCCAGGCAGAGCATTTTTATTTGATTCACACACTTCCCTATGAAACGCAAAAAGTAGGGGAGAGTCTCTAAATCTGTGACTCTCCCCTACTTTTTCTTCATTCCTCCATCAGAAAGATTACTTCATGATGTCTACCCGAACAACCTTTGTGCCATCCAGACTCAGTCGAAGAACGCTTCCCTCCGCAATATCCGAAGCCGATGCACTCTCGTCCTCACGGGAGGTATATTCGGTACTGCTGGTTAATGTAACTGTCATCGTCTCACCGTCAAATTTCATCTCTGGCTTGCTATCTCCATCCGCTGGTTTCTCCGGCGGTGTCTCTCCATCTGCCGGTTTCTCCGGTGGTGTCTCTCCATCTGCCGGTTTCTCCGGTGGTGTCTCTCCGTCCGCCGGTTTCTCCGGTGGTGTCTCTCCGTCCGCTGGCTTTCCAGCCTCCCCCGGTTTCTGGGCGGTTGTAATTGTAATTTTGGAACCATTCACTGAGGTTACCTTAGCCATAACACTTCCATCCTCTTCGGGCGCCTTTTTTTCTGCCTGATCCGTACTGGAAGAAGTTTCTGCCGCGAATGCAATCATTCCTGTCTGGGATGCCACCGCTGCTGTTCCGATCGCTGCCGCGCAAAGGCTTGCACATAATACTCTTTTTATGAAAGGTTTTCTCATATTTCATTCCTCCTGTTCTTTTTTTGATAGCCTTAGTATAAATAAGAAAGCTGAAAAGAACCTGAAATTCACATTTTTTTCAAACTTTTATATACGAAACACTAAATGAAAGCAAGACAACATTAAAATTTCCATCAATGATCCTGAATCCATACCACACAGGTAGAAAATAATATGATATAATATGACTACTGGATAAAGTGAGTTATTCTTCTATAAAGGAGTTCATTGTATGAATACAAAAAACAAAATTATAACCTGCCTGATGCTCTCAACTGGCGGTGCTGTCTCTCTGGGACTTTTAAACAAATATATTCAGTTTTCATCCACCTCCCGCGGACTAACCCGTGAGGAAAACTCCCTTTGTTATAAATGGCGCCTGGGAAATATCTACTATACAAAATGTGGCTCTGGAAAGCCGCTTTTACTGATCCATGATCTTCACTTTGCATCCAGCGGCTACGAATGGGAAGCCATTCGCGACAAGCTGAGCCATTCGTACACGGTCTACACGATAGATTTGCTCGGCTGTGGGCGTTCTGAAAAACCAAATCTGACCTACACGAACTACCTATACGTTCAGCTTATCTGCGATTTCATTAAATCAGAGATCGGTCATCGAACGAACCTGCTCTCAACTGGCGAATCCGCAGCACTTACCATCATGGCGTGCAGCAACTCTCCAGAATTGTTCGATCAGATCATGCTGATTAATCCGACCAGCTTGTCTGACTGCTGCCAATTTCCAGGGAAAAATGCCAAACTTTATAAACTTTTTCTGGATCTTCCGCTGGCTGGGACACTTATTTACCATATTGCCAGCAGCCATTCTATGCTCGAGGAAACCTACCGTACAAAATATTTTTATAACCCCTATTCCATCCGACCCGTTCAGATTGACCGCAGCCACGAGGCCGCCCACCTGGGGGAATGTCCAAAGGCGATCTTTTCCAGTATAGAATGTCGTTATACCAAGTGCAATATCTCCAATGCGCTTAAAAAAATTGACAACAGTATCTTTATCATCGGCGGAGCAGAAGAACCAATGATCGATACTACGATCCGGGATTACCAAATTTACAATTCCGCGATTGAATCCTGCATCATTCCTAAAACCAGACATCTGCCACAGTTAGAACAGCCGGATGCCGTGATGGATGCGATTCACATGTTTTTCTCTTGACAAAAAACATCCCTACATTCTGTTAGATCAAGAGGAGCGACGCAAATGCAGCTTCTGTTTTTTGCGTCGCTCCTCTTGATTTAAAATATATAAATACTCATTTTTCCCCTATGTTATCGCTCTTTCAAGCGGAAATAAAGCTGTGCCTGTGTTAAGTACTGATACGGTCCAGTAAAAAATACGTTCAGCAATCCTAAAGTCATAATCCCCAAAAGACTCCACCCGATAAAAGACAAATCCAGCACAAACGCCGCCCACTTATTTCCTTTCATCATCTCGCGGCTTTTTCGAAATGCTTTTTTCCGATCAATCTGCGGATCTTCTGCCAGCAAAAACGGAACCATCATGTACTCGTACTGTTTCACAATTCCCGGAATTATAAACACCATCGTCCATAAATTTATAAACAATGTCCGCAAAAACATCACCCAGCCAATATGGTTCCGATCAGCTTTGTTTAGGGTTGACCAGATGCTTTTAATTTCTGCTGTTCCATACTCACACTGAATAAAAAACTTTTTACAGCCAACTTCCAGCGGATTCCAGATTAAAACTGTCACGATAAAATTAATCAGAAGCGCAATTCCAAAAATACCAAGTGCAACCATTATAGTTGCTCCTAACTTTTCTGTACCTAACATCTCTACTAGGTCATCAAAACTGCCTGAGGAACGCTCTCCCGCAGAGAGAAGCCCTGAATTTCCAATCAACGACAATATAACTCCTGTCAAAACCGTCGGCCAGTAATTCTCCTTTAAAAGCTGACGAGCACGCCTTTTTAATTCTCTTCTTCTCCACATTGCTTGTCACCCCTGTTTTACTTTGTTACGATTCATCTTGTTTCCGTTCGCTTAAGTATCTCTATTTAAATACTCATTTCCCCTGTTGATCACTTTCGGGATTTAAAATATCCCGTTTTTCAAAGAAATTTGTCTATCTTTTTTCTTTAGTTCTATCGCTGAAATTCTTCTCTATTCCTCCCCATTCTGAAAACGTTTCATAATCCGTTCTCGTATTTCCGTAAAACGCTTCTCCGGAATCGGAATTCTCACTTTATTACGCATGATCACCTCGCAGGGCTGAATGCGGGAAAGATAGCGGATATTTACCATGTAACTGCGGTGAACCCGCACAAAATACGGATCAGCAATTCTCTCAAAGCGGCTCAATGACATCTTTGTAGAAAATATCTCTCCCGTTTTTAACATGAGATCGCAGTAACGCGCCCTTGCCTCTGCATATAACACATCCGAAGTTGAAATAAAACGGGTACTTCCATCCACACCTTCGATCGCCTCTGGACGGCTTCGCAGATCGGCAATTTTTTCTTCCATATATCGTCGTGCCATCTGCCCCATCTCATTGATATAGCGCTGTCCCTCTACCATCTTCATTTCCCCAATCGGGTTAGAAACATGAATATGACAGATCTTTGGCTGCCCATCTATTAACTCCCAGGTAAATGTGCATCTTTGCTCTCCCTGTATAAAATATTCCGCATTTTCTCCCGTCTCGACCAGATAACGCCCGCCAATCGTGCAGACATTTCCAAGATTCTGAATGGTAACAAATTCACTGTTTACAAGGATACACGGCTGAATCACTTTCATTAAGGAGTAAAAATCGTCTCGAACCGCCTCAATTCCTACCATATATTCTCGCTGCTCCGCTCCAATCCACATGACTCGATCGGTACAGTAGGACAGTATTACCTCACAATTTTTCTGCCAATACTGTTCTAACACATATTGTGTCAGTCGTATAATCTCCTGTTCCATCTTGCGATTCATTTGCCGACTGTTTCCTCCTCTCTTTCCTCTCCATCCACATTCTCTCCTTAGTCCAAAGCTTCTTCATACTCATACCGCGATGCTGGTACGATTTTCCCTCGTACCACTTCATACTCATACCATCATCCTTTTTCTCAAATTGGTCTGTAAATTTTAAAGAAACAGCCACAAAGCTCTCCTTCATTTTTTAATTTTCTATGTACAGACAAATCCTCTGAATGATCTCTTTTATTTTACAATATTTTAATTGATTTTTCCCGTATTTCTCACGAATAACCTCTACTTTGTAATGAAAACCCAACTTTTATAACTGTGCTCCTATTTTCTCCAGTTCCGCAAGTACCTCGCCCTGCTTTTCCAGATCGCCCCGATCATAGGCCTGGTATGACTTCTGGAACACTATCTCCCAGGACAAGTATTCTGCCATACACTCAAACTGCTTGCGGATCAGCTCATACTGCACATTATCAACCGGCGCGCCGCCCACAACAAGAGTTCCAACTTTCTTTCCCTTTAACTGGATTCCACGGCAGTAACATTTGTCGATCACCAGCTTCAACTGGGCCGTCATACCCCACCAGTATACCGGCGTCGCAAAGACGATCATATCGGCTGCTGCCAATTTATCGACCACCGGATTCGTATCATCCTGATCGACGCAACCCTTCGAGCACTGACAGACACCACAGCCCTTGCAGGCCGCAATCTTCAACCGATCCGCCGCAAGCACCTCAATCTCATTTTTTTCAGATGCTCCCTTTACAAACGCTTCGATCGCGGTCAACGTGTTCCCTTTTCTCGCACTTCCGTTTACTATCACAATTTTCATTTTTGTTTCCTCTTTTCCATATTTATTAAAAAAATATATATTTTATTCTTTTGTAATGATTCAATCTATATTCGGCTGCAAGTTTCTATATGATCGGCTTTCTGTCCTCTTACAGACAAATTTCTATCTGCATTCTTAGACAAACCTACCTAATCATAAATATAAATCATGCTTTCCTTACAACTTGCCTGATACGAAAAAGAAAGACCGCATATCTTATCCATTTCATATACAGTCTTTCTCTATCCATCGTTCGTAGCAAAGGATCAAACCTTTTTATTCTTCTATTTCAGCGGCTCCCTCGACGGCGTCCCTGCCTTTCTCGGATATTTCTTTCCTGTCTTCTCTGTCTTATGAATCCGGACCAGGTTGCGCTCATCCTCATTGGCCAGACGGAAGGAAATCATATCTTCCAATTCACCGCCCAGCTTGCGGATCGCACCTTTTCCCGTCTTCATCTCTTCCTCCAGCTTGCCCGATTTGTACGGTACAAACCAGCCCCCCACCTTGACAAATGGCAGGCAGTATTCCGACAGAGTGGATAGATTCGCCACCGCGCGTGAAACGCAGAAATCAAATGTTTCACGTGAAACATTATCGTGTGCCGCATCCTCGGCTCTTCCGTGAACCGCCTGGATCTCCTCCAGTTCCAGGGCCTGAATCACTTCATTTAAAAAATTGATCCGCTTATTTAAAGAATCAAGAAGCGTGACCTTCAGATTTGGAAACGCGATCTTCAACGGGATTCCCGGGAAACCGGCACCGGTTCCCACATCGATCAGTGTATACGCTTTCTCTGCCAGATCCGGCACCGCTTTCACAAGTGCCAAGCTGTCTGCAAAATGCTTCGTCACAACCTCTTTCTGCTCCGTGATCGCCGTCAGGTTGACCATCGTATTCCAGTGAATCAGCAGCTCATAGTAATCATAGAACTGCTTGATCTGGCGCTCGTTTAACGTAACGCCCATCTCCTGTGCTTCCATTTGAAGCTGTTCGGTAAAGTCCGCCGGAGGCAGAACTGCGCCGCTTTCTACTTTATTTTCATTCGCCATAAATATATCCTTTATGCTATATTTTTATTTTCTGCCCTTGTGTCTTTTATCCCGGTCCCCCTGTTTCTCCTGGGCATTATGCCCCCAACAAAGGCCTCTTTCACAAAGGCAGCTTTGAAATTTTACATATTTACTCATGCACCGGTTCGTTCTTCTCTTCCCCGTGTCCCGCATGGCGACTCTGCTCCAGGTGTACGAGCAGCACCGAAATATCCGCCGGTGACACACCCGCGATTCGGGAGGCCTGACCGATATTGGCCGGTTTATAGAGGTTTAATTTCTGCACGGCCTCGCGGCGCAGGCTTCCGACGGTCGAATAGTCGAAGTTTTCATCCAGTTTCCGGCTCTCCATCTTCTTGAACTGGGCCACCTGCTGAAGCTGACGGCGGATGTAGCCGTCGTACTTAATATTGATATTGATCTGCTCGATCACGTCGGCCGGAAGCTCCGGGCGGTCTGGATCCAGTTCCGCCAGCGCCTCATAGCTTAATTCCGGGCGGCGTACCAGCTCTGCCAGCGTCGCCGCGGTCTTGAGCGGGGTACTTCCGTGGCGCTCTAAAAATTCCTGTACTTCTTTTCCGGCGCCGATATTGATCTTTTCCAGACGCGCTGCTTCCTCCTTGATCGTCTTCTCCTTCCAGAGAACGCGCTCATACATCGCGTCGCTGACCAGGCCGATCTCATGCCCGATCGGGGACAGGCGCAGATCCGCGTTGTCCTGACGCAGAAGCAGGCGGTATTCCGCACGCGACGTCATCATCCGGTACGGCTCATGGTTCTCCTTGGTCACCAGATCATCGATCAAGACACCGATGTACGCCTGGGAACGGTCGAGGATGATCGGTTCTTTTCCCAGCACTTCGCGCGCCGCATTGACGCCCGCCATAAAGCCCTGTACGGCAGCTTCCTCATAACCGGAACTTCCGTTAAACTGACCGCCGCTGAACAGCCCCCGGATCGCCTTAAATTCCAGCGACGCCTTTAACTGTCTCGCATTGATGCAATCATACTCAATCGCATATGCATTTCGCACAATTTTGACATTTTCAAGGCCCGGCACCGTGCGGTACATCGCATACTGCACATCCTCCGGCAGAGAGCTGGACATACCGCCCAGATACATCTCATTCGTGTAAAGACCTTCCGGCTCGACAAACACCTGATGACGATTCTTATCCGGAAATTTTACTACTTTATCCTCGATCGACGGACAGTAACGCGGACCGGTTCCCTCGATTGCGCCCGAAAAGAGCGGCGAGCGATCCAGGTTATTGCGGATGATCTCGTGTGTTTTCTCATTCGTATAGGTCAGCCAGCAGGAAACTTGATCTTTTTGTACCGATTCCGGATCCGTGGAAAACGAGAACGGCACGACTCTCTCATCACCGAACTGCTCTTCCATCTTGGAGAAATCGATGCTGCGTTTATCCACACGCGCCGGCGTGCCCGTCTTGAATCGGAACATCTCGATCCCCAGCTTTTTCAGGGAATCCGTCAGATGGTTGGCCGCCTGCAGACCATTCGGTCCAGTCGGATTGCTCACATCGCCGTAAATACATCTGGCCTTGAGGTACGTTCCCGTCGCCAATACGACGGCCTTGCAGTAATACGTCGCACCGGAGTACGTTTTCAGTCCTTTGATCTGACCGTCTTCCACGATCAGTTCTGCCACCTCTCCCTGACGGATCGTCAGGTGATCGGTGTTTTCCATCGTATGGCGCATCTGGCGGGTATATTCCTGCTTGTCCGCCTGCGCGCGGAGTGAATGCACCGCCGGTCCCTTGGATTGGTTGAGCATCTTGGACTGTATAAACGTCTTATCTATGTTTTTTCCCATCTCGCCGCCGAGCGCATCCAATTCGCGCACCAGATGTCCCTTCGAGCTTCCTCCGACATTCGGGTTGCACGGCATCAAGGCGATGCTGTCCACACTGACGGTAAACACGATCGTCTCGAGCCCCAGTCTCGCACTGGCCAGCGCCGCCTCACAGCCGGCGTGTCCCGCCCCGACGACCGCTACATCATAATTTTCTGTTAAACAGGGCATTTTCCTCATTCCTCTCTATCTCTGCGTTTTCGATCAAACACTGCCGTTCATGCACTGCATGATGTGCATCCGACTTTGCCGTGACTGCACATTTCATTCGATCAAACGCCTTATATGCTTTCTTGTTTTCAGATCCACCCTATCATACCACAGGGAAAGAAACCTTGCAAAAAAATCGCTCTTTTTCACATTCAAAAGCAGCCACTTTTCCATCACTACACGTTCGTATGGCGTTTCTTTACTTGCCCATACAGAAATGGCTGAAAATCTCATTCACCAGATCCTCTTCCAGCGATTCTCCAAGGATCGTGCCGAGGTGTTCGTAGGCATCCATCAAATCGATCGAGAAGAAATCCTCCGGCATCGCATTGTCGATGCTTGTCTCAACCAGACGCAGGCTTTTCAGCGCCTGCTCCATCGCGGTCTTGTGGCGGACGTTCGTCAGCATGACCTGATCGTTGAAGTTCAGATTTCCCTGTAAAAACATTGTCTGAATTTTTTCTTCTAATCGATCAATTCCCTGCTGTTCCTTCGCCGATACCGGGATCACTTCCTGACCGCACGCCTCGCGCAGCGCTTCTTCGGTCAGAACCGGCTCCAGATCCGTCTTATTTAAGAGCACGATCACCTTCCGTCCCCGGATCAACTCGAGAATCTGGCGGTCATTTTCATCCAGCTCTCTCGATCCATCGACCACGTATAAGATCAAATCCGCCTCATCCGCGATCTTTCTCGCCCGTTCCACACCGATCTTCTCGACGATATCCTCCGTCTCCCGGATGCCCGCCGTATCGATCAAATTTAAACTCAGGCCGCGCAGGCGGATATTTTCCTCCAGGGTATCGCGCGTCGTACCGGCGATCTCCGTCACGATCGCGCGGTCCTCGCCCAGAAGCACATTCATCAGGGACGATTTTCCCGCATTTGGCTTGCCTAAGATCACGGTTTTGATCCCCTCGGTCATGATGCGCCCATTGTCAAACGTACCGATCGACGCCTCCAACTCCGCCTCGATCGGCTGCAGCGTCTCCCGAAGCCGCTCCGGGTACCCGTCCAGCGAAATATGCTCCGGATCATCGAGCGCCGACTCGATAAAGGCGATCTCATAGATGAGCTTCTCGCGCAGTTCCCGCACTTTCCGGGACATCGAACCGCTCAACTGGCTGACCGAGGACTGCAGCGCGTACTCATTTTTTGACTGGATCACATCGATCACGGCCTCCGCCTGTGAAAGATCAATCCTCCCATTTAAAAACGCCCGCTTCGTAAATTCGCCCGGCTCCGCCAGCCGCGCCCCGCACTTCACCGCCAGCTCCAAAATCCGCTTCATTACCAGCACGCCGCCGTGGCAGTCGATCTCCACCGTATCCTCCGCCGTATAACTGTGCGGACCGCGCATCAGAAGCAGCAGAACCTCATCGATCCGCTCCTCTCCATCACGGATATATCCATAATGAATCGTATACGTCTTCTGCTCCGAAAGCCGCTTCCCCGCCACCGCCGGTTCAAACATCCGCTCCGCCACTGCCACCGCCTCCGAGCCGCTGATCCGGATAATTCCAATCCCCGAACTCGAAAGCGCCGTCGCGATCGCGGCGATTGTATCTGTATATACCATATATATTAAAAGTCCTTCCTTGCTTTTTATCTTCTTATTTTATACCATCTGTGCCTATTTTCCCATCTTTTTTATAAAAATGGTGAAAAAAAGGGAGGTCCGGCACTCCGAACCTCCCTCTCTTCATTTATCTCTCATATTTTCCGTATGCCGCGTCACTTCTCTCGCGTCTGCCCTCGCGCTTCAGCGAAATAATCACATGGCGGAACGGATCCTCGCCCTCACTGCGGGTGGTAACGTACTTGTCATTCTGCAGCGCTGCGTGAATGATCCGTCTCTCGTACGGGTTCATCGGCTCCAAGGATACCGAACGTTTCGTTCTCTTTACCTTGTAAGCGATGTTCTTTGCCAGTGTCTCAAGCGTCTCTTTCCGTCTCTCGCGGTAATTCTCGGTGTCGAGTTTCACGCGGACGTAATTCTCGCTCTTCTTGTTGACTACCAGGCTGACCAGGTACTGGAGGGAATCCAGTGTCTGGCCTCTCTTGCCGATCAGGATGCCCATGTCCTCGCCGGACAGGTCGATGTTCATCTCGCGCTCTTCCTCATTGAAAGCCGCCGCGATCTTCACATCTAAATTCATCGCATCAAACACCTGGCTTAAAAAGTCGATCGCACGATCCTCGAGCGTCTCTTTCTTTTTAGCACGGATGATCGCCGGTTTCGCACCGATCCCCAGAAATCCGGCGCTTCCTTTTTCGACCACTTCGTACTCTAATTTATCGCTGGTGGTTTCCAGCTCAATCAGTGCCTTTGTTACTGCCTCATCGACTGTTTTAGCGGTAACCGTAATCATATCCATACTGCGCCCTCCTTCTATTTTTTCGCGTGCTTATCGTTGTACTTCTGTACCATCTTGGCCTTAGCAGCCAGACTGCCCGGTTTCGGATCGGAATTGTAGAACGCCTCAGACGCCTCCATCTGCTTTTTATTGCGGGAGATCTTGTCCTCTTTTGCCTTCTCCTCCGCATCCTCACGCGCCTGCAGTGTCTTTAAGTTGACGCTTGCCTTCTCGCTGACATTGGCCGGCGGCAGACCTTTTTTCGCTCTCTTCTTGTTCATCTTCTCCACATTGCGGCGGATCAGATCATCCACATCGATCTTATTCATATGTGCGTTTACCACCAACTGCTGAACGAGCTGGAATGCACCCTGAACGACCCAGTAGATACCGATCGCAGACGGCAGGGAAAAACAGAAGAATACGGACATCAGCGGCATCGTGATCATCATGCTGTTCATCATGCTCGCGCCCGGAGCGTCCTGATCTACCTGCTGTAAATTGGAAATCAGCTTGGTGGAAATCCACTGGGTCAGACCTGCGAGGATCGGGATGATCCATGCGATCGTGATGTGGTTGAAACCGGTAAACGGCGGGGTAGCCAGATTGATGCCGAAGAAATAGTTCATATGCTCAATCTTATCGGCATTCTCCGCGATGGTGGAAGAAATCTGCGGGAATAAGCCCTCCAGCGTATCCCATCCAGCCGGTGTCAACTTATATAACATATCTACGACTTTGTTTGCCACGGTGTAATCTACCTTGTCCACCGCCATGCCGACGCCGCTGGCCAGCTCGGAGATCTTGTTGATATAATCCGGCTGCTCCATCAGCGGGTTCGCTACGTTGTCAAAGAAGACACGTACCGACGGCACATATGCCGGAATATTGTAGATAACCCGGTACAAAGCGAAGATAATCGGAAGCTGAATCGCCATCGGCAGACAGCCTGCCATCGGATTCGAGCCATATTTCTCATAGATTGCCTGCATCTCGACCTGCTGTTTGGCCATCGATGCCTGATCGGTTTTTCCTTTATACTTATTCTGAACCGCCTTGATTTCAGGGTTCATAAGCGACATAAGTTTTGACGATTCCTGCTGTTTGATCGTCAGAGGAAATAACAGTAACTTTGTGATAATGGTAAACAGGATGATACACAGACCGATATTCATGATCCCCATGCTGCTGGTAATCCGGAATAAAAAGTCCATGATATAACCAAACACGCTGGCGATCGGTCCCATGATCGAACCTGCCTTTGTCGCAACTAAAACGCTAACGTCCAATGAACTACCTCCTCATCCTTTACGGAACTGGATCATAACCGCCTTCTGCAAATGGATTACAGCGAAGAATCCGCTTACAGGCCAAAATCATACCTTTGACAGCGCCGTACTTTCTAAGTGCCTGGATGGCGTACTCCGAGCACGTCGGCGTGTACTTGCAGTGAGGTCCTGTCAATGGGGAAATATAAAGCTGGTATCCCCGAATCATCTTTATCAAGATCTTCTTAACCAATATTCTCACTTCGATTCTCCAGAATGTTATGCAGTCCGCACAAGTGCAGGTATGCACTCTCAATTTTTTTGAAGTCTGCTTCTTTCGCTGCCGGTCTGGCAACGACTACGATGTCTAATCCGAGTCTGACTCTGTCCTTATTTAACCGATAGCTCTCCCGTACCAACCTTGTCAAGTGATGGCGGACCACGCTGTTTCCAACCTTTTTGCTGACGGAGATACCGATCCGAGGATCCTTCCCGTCATCGACCCGCTTCACATACATAACCAGAAGCTTATTGGCATAGGATTTCCCTGTCTTATAAACCTTTTGAAATTCGCTGTTCTTCTTAATTGAATTAAAACGCTTCATTTAAAATCACCAATGATAAATAGTAAATTAATATTCATAGAAAAGTTTCTACAGATATTAAGAAAGGCCACAATCCATCAATGATTGCGGCCTCGTTCATTAAGCAGATAATTTTGCTCTACCTTTTGCTCTTCTGGCAGCCAGAACTTTTCTTCCACCTGCGCTGCTCATTCTCGCACGGAATCCATGAACTTTTGCTCTCTGTCTTTTCTTCGGCTGAAATGTCATCTTCATGTCTACATACACCTCCTCATCCATAATATTGTAAGAGAAATCCACGCATCTTCCGGCTCACGCCGAAATCCGCATTCGTCTCAACATAGTTAGACTATTGTAATTAAACATCTTCTCCATTATATAGAAGAATTCCTCATTCGTCAACCACTATTTTGATCTTTTAATCCCCATAGATCAAAGATTTTCCGCGGTTTTTCCACCATTTCGATCCTGCGTCCCCACAGAAGGTCCGTCGATTGCCGTCGCAGCTCTTTATTGTATACAGTATACACACCTGGAACATCTTCGTTTTGTGGATAAAGAAACCCTTATTTTATCAGTATTCCCACCATCTATTCACAGCTTATCCTCCACAAGTTATCCACACTTTGGGGATAACTTGTGGAAAACCCGTGGAATACGATCTGGATAAGCCTCCGACTGTTCACATCCATTCGTCAAAAACCCTTATTTTTCAGCATTTTTCCCACCGTGGATAACTGAATTTCACTTATTCACATTGCGGGTTTTTATTGAAAAATGTGGACAAATCATGTAAAATAGAATTTAGATTGGGTTATTTTGCAGTTTTGGCTGCTTTTTACGTTTAGGAGACACAGTATGATAGAGAAAATAAAGGAAAAATGGGATGAAATTCTCCTCCATATTAAAGAAGAACACGAACTGACGGACGTTTCTTTCAAAACATGGCTGCTTCCGACGCAGCCTTATTCCATGAAAGGAAACACCCTTCAGATTCTCGTTCCGGATGTACAGTTTCTCGGCTATATCAAGAAAAAATACGGACTTTTGATCCAGATCACCATCGAAGAACTGACCGGCATCGAGTGTGAGGTTGATTTTGTCACCATCGAACAGGTCGATGAGCCGCAGAAAGAGACGGACAAGAGCCATCTGATCAACCGCCCGTCCGAGGTCAGCCGTCAGCTCATCCAGGATGCGAATTTGAATCCCCGTTACACCTTCGACACCTTCGTCGTCGGCGCGAACAACAACCTGGCGCACGCCGCTTCCCTCGCCGTGGCCGAATCTCCGGGTGAGATCTACAACCCGCTCTTCATTTACGGAGGCGTGGGACTGGGAAAAACGCATCTGATGCACTCGATCGGACATTTTATCTTAAAGAACAATCCAAAAGCGAAGGTTCTCTACGTCACCAGTGAGAAATTTACCAACGAGCTGATCGATGCGATCCGAAACAAAAACAACATTTCCACCACGGAATTCCGGGAAAAATACCGAAACAACGACGTCCTTCTCATCGATGATATCCAGTTTATTATCGGTAAGGAATCGACGCAGGAAGAATTTTTCCATACCTTCAACGCGCTCTACGAAGCGAAAAAACAGATCATTATCTCCTCGGATAAGCCGCCGAAAGAGATCGAGACACTGGAAGAACGTCTTCGTTCCCGTTTCGAATGGGGCTTAACGGTCGATATCCAGTCGCCGGATTACGAAACCCGTATGGCGATCCTCCGCAAAAAAGAGGAACTCGAGGGCTACAATATAGATAATGAAGTGATCAAATACATCGCCACCAACGTCAAGTCCAATATCCGTGAGCTTGAGGGAGCACTTACAAAGATCGTCGCCCTTTCCAAGTTAAACAACAAGGAGATCACGACGGAGCTGGCGGAGGAAGCGCTCAAGGATCTCATTTCCCCGAACGCAGAGAAAGAGGTGACCCCGGAGCTGATCATCCAGGTCGTTGCCGATCATTTCGGCATCACACCGCTTGATATCTCCTCCCAGAAGCGCAACAAGGAGATCGTATTCCCACGCCAGATCGTGATGTATATCTGCCGTTCGATGCTCGGAACCTCCCTGCAGAACATCGGCAAATATTTAGGCGGACGGGATCACACGACGATCATCCACGGCCACGACAAGATCGCCGCAGATATGGAGAAAAACGAATCGCTTCGCAATACAGTGGAAATCTTAATGAAAAAGATCAGTCCGCAGTAGGTTTCTTCCACAATATCGCGTGGAAAAGTGGTTGAAAACCTGTGGATAACTTTTCCCGCATTTTGCCCCATTTTGGGGCTGTGGATAATTTAAAAGTTATCCAGCCGGATTCAGACAGTTTTACACAGCCTTTTTAACAGTTGTCATTGATTCTGAACCCCTGTATTTTCGGGGCTGTCCGGAGAATTCCACATATTCACATCCCCTACTACGATTGCGACGGAATTTATATATATCTTTTCTTTCCGTTCCACGTTATTTTTAGCAAAGGAGTTATCAACAAACATGAAGCTTTCATTTGAAAAAGATCATTTAATGAACGGCATCAATATTGTTCTGAAGGCCGTTCCTTCCAAAACCACCATGCCGATTCTCGAATGCATCCTGATCGACGCTGTTTCCGATGAGATCAAACTGACAGGAAACGATATGGAGCTGGGAATCGAAACAAAAGTAGAAGGAACGATTCTGGAACGTGGAAAAATCGCCCTTGATGCCAAGCTTTTTTCCGATATTATCCGCAAGCTTTCCGGTGAAGGTGCCACGATCACGATCGAATCCGATGATAAATACAACACAACGATTACCTGTGACAAGGCCGTGTTCCAGATCCAGGGCAAGGATGGCGACGAATTTTCTTATATTCCTCATATTGAACGGGATAAATTCATCACACTCTCCCAGTTTACCTTAAAAGAGATCATCCGCCAGACACTCTTCTCGATCTCACCGAACGACAGCAATAAGATGATGACCGGTGAACTGATGGAGGTCACTGGCAATGAACTCAAGGTTGTTTCCCTTGACGGACACCGTATGTCGATCCGGAAAGTTGCCTTAAAAGAACAGTATGATGATATAAAAGTTATCGTTCCGGGCAAGACTTTAGGCGAGATCAGCAAGATTTTAAACGGAGACAACGATTCTGAGGTGCAGATTTTCTTCAGCTCCAACCATATTATGTTCGAATTTGACGATACGATCGTGTTATCCCGTCTGATCGAAGGCGAATATTTCCGGATCAATCAGATGCTTTCCTCTGATTATGAGACGAAAGTGACCTTGAACCGCCGGGATTTTATGGATGCGATTGACCGTGCGAGCATTCTGGTCCGTGAAAATGATAAAAAACCGTTGATCTTAAACTTTACCGATGAAGAGATGGAGTTAAAGATGCATTCGGCCTTCGGTACGATGGATGCGCGTCTGGGCATCACGAAGTTCGGAAAAGATCTGATGATCGGTTTTAATCCGAAGTTTTTGATCGATGCGTTGCGAATCATTGATGATGAGGAAGTGACTTTGTATATGATGAATCCGAAGTCCCCATGCTTTATCCGGGATGAGGAGGAGAGCTACATCTATCTGATCCTGCCGGTCAATTTTAATGCGGCAGCGATCTAACTTGCCGTGTCAGGATAGACGGCAGATGCAGGTAGATGTGGCCGGATAGTGATAGAAAGGATCTGAAATAAGATGGAGATCAAACTGAGAGATGAATTTATCAAACTGGGACAGGCGCTCAAGGCGGCTGGCCTGGTTGAGTCCGGTGTGGATGCTAAATTTGCAATTCAGGACGGGCTTGTAAAGGTTAATGGCGCGGTGGAGACACAGCGCGGCAAGAAGCTTTATGACGGCGACGAAATCCAATACGACGGAGAGACCGTAACAATCACCAAATAAAGGATGGTTTCATGTTTATCGAATCGATCGAACTCAAAAATTACCGCAATTACGGGGAATTACATATGGATTTTGATCCGGGAACGAATGTTCTCTATGGGGACAATGCGCAGGGAAAAACCAATATCCTCGAGGCGGTGTACGTGTGTGCGACGACTAAGTCCCACCGCGGCAGCAAGGACAGGGAGATCATCGAATTCGGAGAGGACGAGTCCCACATCAAGATGCAGCTCCGGAAAGACGATGTTCCGTACCGGATCGATATGCACCTAAAGAAAAATAAGACGAAGGGTGTGGCAGTCAATGGAATCCCGATCCGGCGGGCGAGTGAGCTGTTCGGTATCGTCAATGTGGTGTTTTTTTCGCCGGAGGATCTGAATCTCATCAAGAACGGTCCGGCGGAGCGGCGCCGCTTCATTGATCTGGAGTTATGCCAGTTGAACCGGCTCTACGTTCATTCGCTGGTGCAGTATAACCGGGTGGTGGGGCAGAGAAACAAGCTTTTAAAGGATCTGTTTTTCCATCCTGAGTATGAGGAGATGCTGGATATATGGGATATGCAGCTTTCCTCTTACGGGCAGGAAGTGATCCGCTGCCGGCAGGAGTTTATCGACGAACTAAACGAGCTGATCCGCCCGATTCACCAGAAATTATCTGGTGGAAAGGAAGAGCTTGTCATCCGTTATGAACCGAATACCGAAGCCAATCGGCTGGAAGAGGCGGTTAAAAAGAGCCGCGAGGCGGACCGGAAGCAGAAGACGACGCTTGTGGGACCGCACCGGGATGATTTAAGCTTCCATGTCAACGGGATCGATATCCGCAGGTTCGGTTCCCAGGGACAGCAGAGGACGGCGGCTTTGTCATTGAAACTGGCGGAGATCGAGTTAGTCAAAAAGATCAAGAAAGACTATCCGGTCCTGCTTCTTGATGATGTTTTATCGGAGCTTGACGGGAAACGTCAGGATCATCTGCTTTCCAGCATCCGCCATATACAGACAATCATTACCTGTACCGGCCTGGATGATTTTGTAAGCCACAGCTTTCAGATAGATAAGACCTTTCGGGTCGTAAGCGGGACGGTCACCTGTGAACGTCCCAATGAGACAACCAGTCAGACATAAACAGCAAGTGAAGGAGGAACTATGGGTTCAGAATACAGTGCAGATCAAATACAGATATTGGAGGGATTAGAGGCGGTCAGAAAGCGTCCTGGTATGTATATAGGCAGCACATCCGTAAGAGGCCTCCATCACCTGGTGTATGAGATAGTAGATAATGCCGTGGACGAGGCCCTCGCTGGATACTGCAGCCACATTGAGGTACAGATCAACGCGGACAATTCGATCACGGTACAGGATGATGGCCGTGGTATCCCGGTTGACATCCAGAAAAAGGCAGGCCTGCCGGCGGTGGAGGTCGTCTTTACAATCCTGCATGCGGGCGGTAAATTCGGCGGCGGCGGATACAAGGTGTCCGGCGGCCTGCACGGTGTAGGTGCATCCGTCGTAAATGCTCTTTCAGAGTGGCTGGAGGTTGAAGTCTGCCGTGATGGAAAGATATACAAACAGCGCTATGAGCGCGGCAAAACGATGTACCCGTTAAAGGTAGTCGGGGAGTGTGCGCCGGATAAGCACGGAACCCGTGTCGTATTTTTGCCAGATAAGGAGATCTTTGAGGAGACAGTATATGACTATGATACATTAAAGGTGCGTCTGCGCGAGACGGCATTTCTGACGAAAAACCTCAAGATCACGCTGCGCGATGATCGCGAGGTAAAGCATGAGAAGACCTTCCATTATGAGGGCGGTATCAAGGAATTTGTCACCTACTTAAACCGGAGCAATGAAAAGCTCTATGAGCCGGTTATCTACTGCGAAGGTGTCAAGGATAAGGTATTCGTTGAGGTAGCGATGCAGCACAATGATTCCTACACGGAAAATATCTACACCTTTGTCAACAACATCAATACCCCGGAGGGCGGTACCCATCTCGCAGGTTTCAAGAGTGCGTTAACTAAGACATTTAACGATTATGCGAAGAAAAATAAGCTTTTAAAGGAGAATGAGCCGGCTTTAAGCGGTGAGGATATCCGCGAAGGCATCACGGCGATCATCAGCGTCAAGATCGAGGAACCTCAGTTCGAGGGACAGACCAAGCAGAAGCTTGGCAACAGTGAGGCGCGTGCGGCCGTGGATGCGATCGTGAGTGAGCAGCTGACGTATTTCTTAGAGCAGAATCCGGCGGTTGCCAAGATCATCTGCGAGAAATCAATCCTTGCCAAGAGAGCCCGCGATGCGGCACGCAAGGCGCGCGAGATGACGAGACGGAAATCGGCGCTCGATGGCATGGCGCTTCCGGGCAAGTTAGCCGACTGCTCGGATAAGAACCCGGAAAACTGCGAGATCTACATCGTAGAGGGAGATTCCGCGGGCGGTTCTGCCAAGGAGGCGAGAAACAAGTCCAATCAGGCGATCCTGCCGCTTCGAGGCAAGATCTTAAACGTAGAAAAAGCACGGCTTGATCGAATTTATGGAAATGCGGAGATCCGTGCGATGATCACGGCATTCGGAACGGGTATCCATGAGGATTTTGATATCACGAAGCTCCGTTACAACAAGATCATCATCATGACGGATGCCGATGTTGATGGTGCACATATTAGTACATTGCTTCTGACCTTCCTGTACCGCTTCATGCCGGATTTGATCCGTGATGGACACGTATATTTAGCGCAGCCGCCGCTTTACAAGATTGAGAAGAACAAGCGTGTCTGGTATGCCTACAGCGATGATGAACTCAATTCGATCCTAACCGAGATCGGACGTGATAATAACAATAAGATCCAGCGTTACAAAGGTCTGGGTGAGATGGATGCCGAGCAGCTTTGGGAGACAACCATGGATCCGGAGCGCCGTATCCTGCTGCGCGTCCAGATTGACAGTGAGACGGCTTCGGAGGTGGATCTGACCTTTGCGACCCTGATGGGCGATCAGGTCGAGCCGCGCCGCGAGTTCATCGAGGCCAATGCGAAGTACGTTAAGAACCTGGATATTTAATGAAATCCTTTTGAAGGACGAAAGGAGTATAGATGGAACCAAATATATTTGACAAAATTCATGACATCGATCTAAAAAAGACGATGGAAACGTCCTACATCGATTACGCGATGAGTGTTATCGCAGCCCGGGCTCTCCCGGATGTGCGTGACGGCTTGAAGCCGGTGCAGAGACGAGTTCTGTATTCGATGGTCGAGCTGAACAATGGGCCGGATAAGCCGCATCGTAAATCAGCCCGTATCGTCGGTGATACAATGGGTAAATACCACCCGCACGGTGACAGCTCCATTTACGGCGCTTTAGTAAATATGGCACAGAAATGGGCGACCCGTTACCCGCTCGTAGACGGACACGGAAACTTCGGTTCGATGGACGGCGACGGCGCGGCAGCAATGCGATACACCGAGGCGAGACTGAGCCGTATTTCCATGGAGATGCTGGCGGACATCGGCAAAAATACCGTTGATTTCATGCCAAACTTCGATGAGACGGAGAAAGAACCGGTGGTTCTGCCGTCTCGTTTCCCGAATATCTTAGTCAACGGCGGTACCGGTATCGCGGTTGGTATGGCGACGAATATTCCGCCGCACAACCTGCGCGAGGTCATCGCGGCGGTTGTCAAGATCATTGATAACCGGATCGAGGAAGACCGCCCGACCTCCATCGAGGAGCTGATGGAGATCGTAAAGGGACCGGATTTCCCGACCGGCGCGACGATCCTCGGAAAAGCCGGTATCGAGGAGGCATACCGGACCGGACGCGGTAAGATCCGTGTGCGTGCCGTTTACCACATTGAGACGATGGCAAATGGAAAAAGCCGCATTCTGGTGACTGAACTTCCGTATGCGGTCAATAAAGCCCGTCTGATCGAGAAGATCGCAGAACTTGTAAAGGATAAAAAAATCGATGGAATCACCGATCTGCGTGACGAGTCCAACCGAGAGGGGCTGCGGATCTGTATTGAACTGCGCCGCGATGTAAATGCAAACGTCATTATGAACCGCCTGCTCAAACATACACAGCTGCAGGACACGTTTGGAGTAATCATGCTGGCGCTGGTTGATAACCAGCCGCGCATCCTGAACCTGCAGCAGATCCTGGAATATTACTTAAAGCATCAGGAAGACGTTGTCACGAGACGTACCAAGTACGATCTGAACAAGGCGGAGGAGAGAGCCCACATCTTGGAGGGACTCTTAAAAGCGCTTGATCATATCGACGAGGTGATCAAGATTATCCGCGGTTCCGCTAATGTACAGGCGGCGAAAGCCCAGTTAATGGAACGGTTTGATCTTTCCGATGCACAGTCCCAGGCGATCGTAGATATGCGTCTGCGTGCGCTGACCGGATTGGAACGCGAGAAGCTGGAAAATGAATACAAAGAGCTGGAAGCAAAGATCGCAGAGTTAAAGGCAATCCTGGCAGATGAGAAGAAGCTGCTCGGCGTGATCAAGGAAGAGATCATGCTGATTGCAGATAAGTACGGTGATGACCGCCGGACGGCGATCGGATATGACGAATATGATATGTCTGCAGAAGATTTGATCCCGGACGATGATATTGTCGTGACGATGACGAACTTTGGCTATATCAAGCGTATGTCCAGCGATAACTTCAAGAGCCAGAACCGCGGCGGAAAGGGCATCAAGGGAATGCAGACGATCGACGAGGACTACATCGAGGATCTGCTGATGACGACGACCCATCATTATGTGATGTTCTTTACCAACAAGGGACGCGTCTACCGTCTGAAGGGTTACGAGATCCCGGAGGCGGGCCGGACGGCGCGCGGTACGGCGATCGTGAACCTGCTTCCGCTGATGCCGGGCGAGAAGATCACCTCCATCGTGCCGATGAAAGAGATCGACGATGAGAAATACCTCTTCATGGCGACCCGCGAAGGTATGGTGAAGAAAACCCCGATGAAGGAGTACAGCAACGTCCGCAAGAATGGTCTGCAGGCGATTGTGCTGCGAGAGGACGATGAACTGATCGAAGTCAAGGCGACGGACAATACCGAGGATATTTTCCTGATCACGAAGAAGGGCATGTGTATCCGTTTCCATGAGACGGATGTCCGCGTGACGGGCCGTGTTTCCATGGGTGTGATCGGTATGAAGTTCGACGAGGGCGACGAAGTGATCGGTATGCAGACCTCCAGCCAGGGCGAGTGTCTGCTGGTTGTATCGGAATTTGGCTACGGAAAACGGACCCCGATCGATGAGTTTACGGCACAGAACCGCGGCGGAAAAGGCGTGCGCTGCTACAAGATCATCGATAAGACCGGTGATCTGGTCGGTGCGAAACTGGTAGATAATGACCGCAAGATCATGCTGATCACCAATGAGGGCATCATCATCAAGATGGCGGTCAGCGATATTTCCATCATCGGACGCAACACCTCCGGCGTGAAGCTCATGAGCATCGATTCTGAGTCCGGAATTGCAGTTGCAAGCATTGCAAAAGTGCGCGAAAGCGAGAACAAGGATGAAGAAGACGAGCTGTTCGAGGAGCAGGACGGAGAAGATCAGGATGACACAGACGGCGAGACAGACGCAGAGGATGCGGCTCAGGACGCCGGAGACGACGAATAAGGATAAATCAATCAAGGCTGAGGGAGTTCTCTCAGCCTTGTTGTGGAAAGGTAGTTTTCAGGATGAGAAGAATTAATGTTGAAACCATCACACAGAATATCAAGGAAATGTGCATCGAAGCCAATCATTTTCTGTCTCTGGATATGAAGAAAGTGTTTGACGAGGCGGCTGCGACGGAGGAATCACCGCTGGGACGCCAGATTTTAGGACAGCTCGAGGAAAATTTATGCATCGCAGGCGAGGAGATGATCCCGATCTGCCAGGATACGGGAATGGCAGTCGTGTTTATTAAGGTTGGTCAGGATGTGCATCTGATCGGCGGCTCTTTGACCGATGCGATCAACGAGGGCGTCCGCCAGGGCTACGTGGACGGATATCTCCGCAAATCCGTTGTAAAGGATCCGATTTACCGGGAAAATACGAAGGACAATACGCCGGCGATCATCCACTATGAGATCGTGGAAGGCGAGCAGGTTGAGATCACGGTGGCTCCGAAAGGATTCGGAAGTGAGAATATGAGCCGTGTCTTCATGCTGAAACCGGCAGATGGCATCGAGGGCGTCAAGGAGGCAATTTTAACTGCGGTGCGTGATGCGGGACCAAATGCCTGTCCTCCGATGGTCGTCGGCGTCGGAATCGGCGGTACCTTTGAAAAATGTGCGGAGATGGCAAAACACGCGCTGACCCGTGATCTGGAAGAGGAGTCCCCGGTTGCGTATGTGCGTGATCTGGAAAAAGAAATGCTTACAAAGATCAATAACCTGGGAATCGGACCGGGCGGACTCGGTGGCCGGACGACAGCGCTGGCAGTTAATATTGAGACCTACCCGACCCATATCGCGGGACTTCCGGTCGGAATCAATATCTGCTGTCATGTAAACCGTCATGCACACCGGGTGATTTGATCAAAACGGCAGAAAGTTAGCCGGGAAAATAAAAAAGCGGATGCATGAAGAGAAAAAGAGTGCGTATGAAACACAGATTGGGAGGATAAAATGGACAGAACGATCACGGCTCCGATTGACAAGGAGACTTTAAAAAGCCTGCATGCAGGTGATTATGTATATATCAGCGGAACAATCTACACTGCGCGTGATGCGGCACATAAACGTATGACGGAGACATTAGATGCGGGCGGAGAGCTTCCGCTCACACTGAAAGACAATGTGATTTACTATATGGGTCCGTCCCCGGCCAGAGAGGGGCGCCCGATCGGTTCGGCGGGTCCGACCACGGCGAGCCGTATGGATAAATATACGCCAAGACTTCTGGATCTCGGCATGGGTGCCATGATCGGAAAAGGCAAGAGAAGCCAGGCGGTCATCGATGCGATCGTCCGCAACGGGGCGGTTTATTTTGCAGCCGTCGGCGGTGCCGGTGCCATTCTTTCGAAATGTATCAAGGAATCGGAAGTCATTGCTTATGAAGATCTCGGAACCGAGGCGATCCGGAAATTGACGGTGGAGAATCTGCCGGTGATCGTCGTGATCGATTCAGAGGGGAAGAATCTGTATGAGACGGCGGTAAAAGAATATCAGAGGTAAATGCTTGAGGTAGTTTATTGGTACGGAAAAGAGGCATATCTCTCGTGGCACCATCAGCGTCTCTGGTTATCGTTGTTCGCTTGCTTTCGCTACATCTGTTCGCCTGTGTCGGACTGAAGTCCGTCTCATTCGGACAGATGGCGGGGGATGCGTACAACGGATAACCGGAACGCTGATTCTGCAACTAGAGACACGCCTCTTTTCCTACTTGTTACGTAAGCGCTTTATATTCTAGCGTCAAATAAAACAAATACTTGCGCTATTGCTAGACGCAAGCATTTTACTACATTTATTGTTTCTGGCAGTTTGCTTTCACACTCTCACTCCACGGTGCCAGCTTTGATAACTGCTCAT
>JBNMLY010000007.1:0-39211 GCA_050875065.1 Otoolea sp.
ACCTAGAGCGCCTGGAGTGTGAGCGCCGCCGGATGACAACCTATCAGACGGAGGGCCGCGAGGATTACCGGTTTGTAAGATTTGCACTGGATCGGAAACCGCTTGCGTTGGAGCGCGCGATCGATCCGACCCCGTTTATTCCGCACGATGCGGGCAGCCGGAACCGCCGCTGTGAGGAGATTCTGTCGATTCAGGCGATGGGACTGAAAAAACGTCTCAAACATACAGGATGCCGCCATGCGGTTGTCGGTATTTCCGGCGGTCTGGATTCGACGCTGGCGCTGTTAGTGACCGTGCGCGCCTTTGATTTGCTGGGAATTCCGCGTGAAAATATCCTGTCTGTGACGATGCCGTGCTTTGGTACAACCGATCGGACATATCAGAATGCCTGCCAGCTCACGAAAAAGCTGGGTGCAACTTTGAAAGAAGTCGATATCCGCGAGGCGGTTACCATTCATTTCCGTGATATTGAGCAGGATCCGTCCGTTCATGATGTAACCTATGAAAATTCACAGGCACGCCAGAGAACATTGGTTTTGATGAACCTTGCCAACAAGATCGGCGGTCTTGTCATCGGTACGGGCGATATGTCGGAGCTGGCTCTCGGCTGGGCGACCTACAACGGCGATCATATGTCGATGTACGGCGTGAACTGCTCGGTTCCGAAGATGCTGGTGCGCCATCTGGTGCGCTACTATGCCGATACCTGCGGCGAGAGAGAGCTTTCCGATATTTTGCTGGATGTACTGGATACGCCGGTCAGCCCGGAGCTTCTGCCGCCGGAGGATGGAAAGATTGCACAGAAAACAGAGGATCTGGTGGGACCTTACGAGCTGCATGATTTCTATCTCTACTATATTTTAAGATTCGGTTACCGTCCGGGCAAGATTTACCGTCTGGCGCGTCAGGCCTTTGACGGTGCTTATGAGAAGGGAACGATCCTCAAATGGCTGAAAGTCTTCTACCGCCGTTTCTTCAACCAGCAGTTCAAGCGTTCCTGCCTGCCGGACGGCCCGAAGGTAGGTTCGGCAGCGGTATCGCCGCGCGGCGATCTGCGCATGCCGAGTGATGCATGCAGCCGCCTGTGGCTGGAAGAGCTGGAAACACTGGACGAGGACTGTGTCTACGGAATGACAGAGACGAAAGCAGCAGGACAGGCAGGAGGCATCCAGTGATCGCGAGCACGGGCAACGCCCGTGTCAGAGCGGTAACGGCGCTTGCCAAGAAAGCGAAAGCCAGACGGGAACAGGGCGTCTTTTTGGTGGAAGGCCCGAAGATGTTCGGGGAACTGCCGGTAGAAAAACGCCGCGAGGTCTACGTTTCGGAAAGTTTTCTGCGTCAACAGGGCGAAAAAGCGGAAAAACTGCTGGCTGGCTGTCGGTATGAGACGGTGACGGATGAGGTCATGCGCCATATGTCGGACACCCAGACGCCGCAGGGGATTCTGGCGGTGGCAGAACAGTTTTCTTACCAGCTTTCAGATGTGTTGAAGAACAGTCCGGATGGAAAAGCACCGGAGCTTGTGATTCTGGAGACGCTGCAGGATCCGGGCAATCTGGGTACGATCCTGCGCGCCGGAGAGGGCGCAGGCGTGACGGGCGTCATTCTTGACCGCGGTTCGGCCGATATTTACAGCCCGAAGGTTATCCGTTCCACGATGGGCTCGATTTACAGGGTCCCGTTTATCTATACGGATGACCTGCATCAGACGATCGGGGAAGTGAAGAAACAGGGAATCCGCCTGTATGCAGCGCATTTAAAGGGCGAGCATAATTATGAAGAGGAAGATTATACGGATCCGTCCGGTTTCCTGATCGGAAACGAGGCGAACGGTCTGACGGAGGGGACAGCGGCGCTTGCTGACGCGTGGGTAAAGATTCCGATGGCAGGAAAGGTGGAATCGCTCAATGCGGCGGTGGCAGCCTCGGTGCTTCTGTTTGAGACGGCGCGGCAGAGACGGCAGTAAGTTGTGACTTTTATTATTGAGATAAGATGCTCTAAGTGGAAAATTTAGTGTGTTAAAAGATAACTGTGAAGAAATGAAGCTGTGGCATGATAAAATTCGTTAAGAAGTTTGTAATGAAAAAGTAAGTTCAAAAAGGGAGCGGATTGGTTGATAAATGTCAGAAAATAACGTATACTATTTTTGACTGGATAAATACGAATTTAGAGGTTGCTTATGGGCATGGTTTTTTCATGGAAGATTTTGTATGGGCTAGTAGAGGATGTGGAGTTGAACACTCAAAAATATAAAACACTGGCAAGTCCAGTGTTTGTCTATAGCGTAAAGGAGGAGGGAAGATAGCATGGCAGCATGGTCTATCTGGCTGGCGGTGTTTGTGGTGTGTATCGGACTGGAAGCAGCGTCGATGGCGCTGACGTCGATCTGGTTTGCGGGCGGCGCGCTGACAGCGTGTATTCTGTCGATCGCGGGAGCGAACCTGTATATCCAGATAGCAGCGTTTGTTGTCGTTTCATTTCTTCTTTTGTATTCAACAAGACCATTGGCGCTTCGGTACATCAATCAGAAGACTGTGCGGACCAACGTGGATGCACTGATTGGCAAAAAGGCGCGGGTAACCGCAGAGATTGACAACGATGAGGCGAGAGGAACGGTGATGGTGTCCGGCCAGGAGTGGACGGCCCGATCGTCAGATGGAAGCCGAATCCCGAAAGATGCGATGGTTCAGATTCAGTCGGTCAGCGGCGTAAAGCTGATTGTTAGTAAATGTAAGGAGGAGTAGGAAATATGGGAGCAGTTATCAGTTTTCTTATTATTGCAATTGTGGTACTTCTGGTTTTATCATCCTGTATCCGGATCGTTCCACAGGCGCAGGCATTAGTTGTAGAGCGTTTGGGGGCTTATCTGGAGACATGGCCTGTCGGTGTACATTTTAAAATGCCCTTTATCGACCGAGTAGCGAAACGTGTGATTTTAAAAGAGCAGGTTGTGGATTTTGCACCGCAGCCGGTTATCACGAAAGATAATGTTACGATGAAGATCGATACGGTTGTATTTTTCCAAATCACAGATCCGAAGCTGTTTGCATACGGTGTTGAGAACCCGATTATGGCGATCGAGAACCTGACAGCGACCACGCTTCGAAATATCATCGGTGATCTCGAACTTGACCAGACTTTAACCTCCCGTGAGACGATTAACACAAAGATGCGTGCAGCGCTTGATGTGGCGACGGACCCGTGGGGAATCAAGGTTAACCGTGTGGAACTGAAAAATATCATTCCTCCAGCTGCAATCCAGGATGCAATGGAGAAACAGATGAAGGCCGAGCGTGAGCGCCGTGAGGCGATTCTTCGGGCAGAGGGCGAGAAAAAATCGACGGTTCTGGTAGCTGAAGGTAAGAAGGAGTCCGCGATTCTGGAAGCAGAGGCAGAGAAAGAAGCGGCGATTCTGCGTGCGGAAGCGCAGAAGGAAAAGATGATCCGCGAGGCAGAAGGTGAGGCAGAGGCCATTCTCAAAGTCCAGAAAGCGGAAGCAGATGGACTTCGTTTCATCAAGGAAGCTGGCGCAGACAATGCAGTTCTGCAACTCAAGAGTCTGGAAGCCTTTGCCAAAGCAGCGGACGGCAAGGCGACGAAGATCATCATTCCATCCGAGATTCAGGGCATTGCCGGTCTGGTAAAAAGCCTGACGGAAGTTGGGGCAGATGCCAACAAGAACGAATGAGAATCTTTGGTGTGCGATGATGGGCTAGGTATGGAGGATGAAAACTAGATACCCTGTCGGAAAATGACAAAATTGAATGAAAATGGATTCACGGGCTCAGGCATGAGAAAAAATTCCCAGACGGATAAGAAATGATTATGCCGAAGTGAAGTGATATAAAGCATGAAAATGCTGTAAGATGATCGCGATTGATAGGCGGTATGGTTCGCATATGAAATGAAAGGGAACCATACCACCTGTAATTCAGATTGTTTTACAGCTATTTTTATTTCTTTTTTGACAAGCCAGCGGACATTCGGTATAATATGCGCAGATGAAGAAATACGCTCAGTGGATCCATGAAAAGGGTACATTGTAAAAAGGAAATTTTAAAGTACAAGTATTAAGGAGTGGATGAGTTGAATTTGCAGGAAAAAAGGAAGAGGAGTGCGAATGTTGCGTTTGCCCTGGATGTGCTTCATATCATAGTGGGGATATTAATTGTGATATTTGCGGTTCTTGCGTTTCTGAATCCAGATGAAAACAGGATTTTGTTTCCAGTTATCTTTCTTCTGGCGGCTGTCTTGAATTTTGCCAATGGCTATGACCGTTTCTGCCGTGGACGGGGAAAGAAAACTCTGCGGACGGGGGGAACCTTTCTGATGGCAGTCGGGGCAGGGTTATTTCTTCTGTCTATTGTCAGTACACTTACAATCTGGTGGGGGTAAATCAAAGTGAAAACAGAAGTGTTGCGTATGTTAAAAGAGGCAGATGATTATCTGTCAGGACAAGAGATTTGTGAGCGCCTGAAAGTGTCGCGGACAGCGGTCTGGAAGGTAATTAAACAGTTGGAGACAGAGGGATATGAGATTGAGGCGGTTCGCAACCGTGGCTATCGTCTCCGCTTTTCTGGCGATATTTTGAGTAGGGCGGAGCTTGAGAGCTCAGTGGACAGTGTGTGGGCTGGAAAACATATTTTATATTTTGATGAGACGGATTCAACCAATACCGAGATTAAAAAAGCGGCGGAAAATGGGGCGCCACATGGGACGCTGGCGGTTGCAGATTATCAGTCAATGGGAAAAGGACGCCGCGGAAGAAGTTGGGCGGCACCGCACGGTGTTGGTATCTGGATGAGCTTACTTTTGCGACCGGAGCTTTCGCCAAACTGTGCGTCCATGTTGACGCTGGTAGCCGCGTTGGCCGTAGCGGACGGTATACGGGAAGTGTGCAATTTGGAAGCTAAAATCAAGTGGCCGAACGATATTGTGGTAAATGGAAAAAAGGTTTGTGGAATTTTGACGGAGATGAGCACCGAGCTTGAGTGTATTCATTATATTGTAACTGGAATTGGCATCAATGTGGCGAACCGCGAGTTTCCGGACGAAATACGGGAGGTGGCGACTTCCCTCTATATAGAAACAGGCAGAGAGGTGCGCCGCAGCCAGTTGATTGCTGCGATTATGCGGGCGTATGAGGGATATTATGACAAATTCATGGAATATCAGAATATGAAATCTCTGATGGATATTTATAATAGTCGTCTGGCAAATTGCGGAACGCAGGTTCGTGTGCTGGCTCCGGACAATGAATATACGGGAATGGCGCTTGGAATTGATGAGTTAGGCGAACTGCTTGTCCGTACAGAAGGGGGCAAGGTACGCAAGGTCATATCAGGAGAAGTATCTGTCCGGGGCATTTATGGATATGTATAGGGATTTTTATGCGTCGTTGAAGCCACTGGAGGGGAAGACGCCGTATACAAAAGAGGAACGTCTGGCAGCGGCCGGGGAGCCGCTTCTTGTATGGTATCGAAAAAACAGGCGCATCTTGCCGTGGCGCGAAAATCCGAAAGCCTATTCGGTCTGGATTTCGGAGATTATGTTGCAGCAGACGCGGGTGGAGGCAGTCAAACCGTACTTTGCTCGTTTTATGGAAGCGCTTCCGGGGGTTTCTGCACTTGCCCAGGTGGAGGAAGAACGGCTTTTAAAGCTCTGGGAGGGGCTTGGATATTATTCGCGCGCCAGGAACCTGAAAAAGGCGGCAATTTGTCTGATGGAAGAGTACGGCGGCGAGATGCCGAAAGAGCGGGATGAGATATTGAAACTTCCCGGTATTGGAAGTTATACGGCCGGGGCGATTGCATCGATTGCCTATGATTTGCCAGCTCCGGCGCTGGATGGGAATGTGGTGCGTGTCCTGACGCGCCTGTTTGCCGACCCGCGGGACAGTACGAAATTGGCGCTTCGAAAGGAATATGAGCGGTGTCTGGAAACAGAACTTGTGCGCCGGGTGAAAGAGAAGAATTTGCTTTTGTCAGCGGGTAATAATGCCGACGCAGTTTCCACAGAAATTTCCACAGAAGATTTATTCCATCCGGGCGAATATAATCAGGCGTGGATCGAGCTGGGAGCTCTAGTCTGTATTCCAGGTGGGCGTCCGCTTTGCGTGAGATGTCCGCTGGAATCACTTTGTCTGGCACATTGCCGAGGGGAGGAAGAAAAATATCCGGTCAAACCACCGAAAAAACCGCGGCGAATTGAGGAAAAGACGGTTTGTTTGATTGAATGGGAAGATACGGTGGCGATTCGCAAACGGAGCAGCCGAGGGCTTCTCGCCTCCCTTTATGAATATGTAAACTTAGAAGGAAAAAAGAGCGCCAAGGAGGCGGCAAGGGAACTTGGAATTGCGGAAACGGAGATCGAGGAGTTAGAGGATCTTCCGGATGCCGTCCACATTTTTTCACATGTTGAGTGGCATATGTGCGGCAGAAAGATCCGCCTGAAACGGGAGGGTGCATGGCGGGAATCGTCGGTTTTGATGGCGCACAGGGCTGAACTGCAGGAACGCTATCCGATTCCGAATGCATTTCGTGTGTATACAAATATGTTAATATGAAATACTGTTAATATGCGGGGCAGATTGCAAAACCGCTGCAGATAGGAGGAATGATTATGAAAAAAATGCTTTTTATCATCAATCCGAGATCTGGAAAAGAACAGATTCGAAGTCGCCTTCTGGGAATTTTGGACGGCTTTATCAAAACTGGCTATGAGCCGTCTGTTTATATTACGCAAGGACCAAAGGATGCGCAGCGTCAGGCGGCGCGGGCAAAGGCCAAAGAACTGGTGGTATGCAGTGGCGGGGATGGTACGCTCAATGAGGTGGTTTCCGGACTGATGGAGATCGAGCCGTCGAGGCGCCCGGTACTGGGATATATTCCATCTGGTTCAACGAATGACTTTGCCTCTAGCCTGGGGCTTCCCAAAAATATGCGTAAAGCGGCCCAGATAGCGGCAACCGGACAACCTTTTTCAGTTGATGTCGGTGTGTTCGGAGATAAGAAATATTTTGTGTATGTAGCTGCGTTTGGCGCTTTTACGGAGGTATCGTATTCCACTCCGCAGGAGACTAAAAATATTCTGGGACATCAGGCGTATATGCTGGAGGCGATCAAGCGTCTGACAGGGCTTAAGGCTTACCGGATGCGTCTTGCATGGGAGCATATGGGAGAACAAAAGGAGCTGGAAGAGGAGTTTATTCTCGGGATGGTAACCAATACGACTTCGATCGGTGGTTTTCGGGGACTTGTTGGTATGGATGTGGCGTTGGATGATGGAGAATTTGAGGTACTTCTGATCAGGACGCCTCGCACGCCGTTAGACATTGCTAGCATTGCATCCTACCTGATTCAGCGGGAAGGCGAAAATGAATGTGTATTTCGTTTTCGGACGTCCCGTCTTTCTATTCAGTCGGGAGAAGCGGTGGATTGGTCCCTGGATGGAGAGTTTGGGGGAAGTTGGAAAGAAACAACAGTTGAGAACCGGCCGAGGGAGATACAGATCCGTGTGCCAGGATAGAAACTTTGTAAGGAAGAGATTCTGTGCTGATATTCGGACAGGAAGTGTGTGGAAACAGGTGGAAAATTTCAGAAAATTGTTGAAAAATAAAAGTTGATCGTATATAATGTACTTTCGGGATATTGTAAGGAGAGGTGCTGAATCGAGTGAAAGCATAAACAATAAGAGTGCAATATCAGGTTAGGTATTAAGAAACTTCTAAGCGAAATAAATCGAAAGGACGCTAATTCGTGGAGAAAGAGAATTTTTTAAATAAGTTAAGGAAACTGGTAGAGTTAGCAAGATCTAAGCAGAACGCGCTGGACGTGACAGAGATCAATAACTTTTTTATAGGTGATAATCTGCAGACAGAGCAGATGGAGCAGATCTATAATTATCTGGAACAGAATAATATTGATGTGATTCCGGAAGTCATCGATGATTCGATCCTCAAGGATGGCGATTCGATGTTGGATGATGTGGACGATGAATTCCTTAAGGGTGAGGAGGAGGACATCGATCTGGACGCGATTGATTTGTTAGAGGGAATCGGTACAGAGGATCCGGTCCGTATGTATCTGAAAGAAATCGGTACGGTCCCGCTTCTGAGCGCTGAGGAGGAGATCCGTCTGGCGAAGCGCAAGGCAGAGGGCGATGTGAGCGCGAAAGAGCGCCTGATCGAGGCAAATCTGCGTCTGGTAGTCAGCATTGCAAAGCGCTATACAGGACGCGGAATGAGTTTCCTGGATCTGGTTCAGGAAGGTAACCTGGGTCTTATTAAGGGCGTTGAGAAATTTGATTATACAAAAGGTTATAAGTTAAGTACATATGCGACCTGGTGGATTCGTCAGTCGGTTACAAGAGCGCTGGCGGATCAGGCGAGAACCATCCGTGTTCCGGTGCATATGGTAGAGACGATCAACAAGATGTCCAAGATGCAGCGTAAGCTGACACTGGAACTGGGCTATGAACCGTCGGTGGCAGAGCTTTCCGAGGCGCTCGGTATGTCTGAGGATAAGGTGATGGAGATCATGCAGATCGCACGTGAGCCAGCTTCCCTGGAGACACCGATTGGTGAGGAAGATGATTCCAACCTGGGTGATTTTGTGGCAGACGGCAACGTAGTGACGCCGGAGGGCAATGTAGAATCTGTTATGCTGCGTGAGCATATTGACGCATTGCTCGGCGATCTGAAAGAGAGAGAACGTCAGGTTATTATTCTTCGATTTGGTCTGGAGGACGGACATCCGAGAACGCTCGAGGAGGTCGGAAAAGCTTTCAACGTAACGAGAGAGCGTATCCGTCAGATTGAGGCGAAAGCACTCCGGAAACTCAGAAATCCGGTTCGAAGCAAACGGATTCGAGATTTCCTGTAAGATTAAATAAAAGGAAAAAGCAGTTTGTACCCGTCTGTGGGTACAGGCTGCTTTTTCAGGTTTCGGAGGATATGAATTGTTGTGCATATCTTCATATGAAACGGATAGGAATAAAAGGACAAGATTTCTGCGGTGAATCGAATGTTGGAAAGAATGGATATAAAAATCCGAAAACGGGCAGAAATCATTGAATGAATGAGGAATCTAACATGTCAGAACAAGTCAAAAATCCGCCAATGAAAAGAACACAGACGGCGAAGCGGAATTATCAGAAAGAGATGGAAAAAGTGCTGGATGCGGCGGTACGGGATGGAAAGGTTCCGACCCTGTTTCTCCACAGTTGTTGTGCACCATGCAGCAGTTATGTGTTGGAATACTTGTCGCAGTATTTTTCAATCACTGTTTTTTATTATAACCCGAATATCTCCCCGAAGGAGGAGTATGAGGCGCGCACAGAGGAGGTGCAACGGCTCATCCGGGAACTTCCGGCACTGCATCCGATCACGTTTGTGGAAGGCAAATATGATCCGGAGTGTTATTACGAGGCGGTAAAGGGCCATGAGCAGGATCTGGAGGGCGGTGACCGCTGCGGCATTTGCTTTGAGATGCGTCTTCGGGAGGCGGCGAAGCTGGCAGCGGATGGCGGCTACGACTGGTTTACTACGACCCTCACGATCAGTCCGCTGAAAAATGCCGAGCGTCTCAACACGATCGGTCAGGCGATGGGAGAAAAGTACCATGTTTCGTTCCTACCGTCGGATTTTAAGAAAAAAGAGGGCTATAAGCGCTCGATTGAGCTGTCGGCGCAGTACCATCTGTACCGGCAAAATTACTGTGGATGCGTGTTTTCAAAAAAGGAGCGCGAAGAACAGATTCACGAAGAGCAGATTCAGAAAGAGATGCAGGAGACACCGTGATTGGTGGTGAAAAAATTTTTTTGAAGATGAGTCTGCATGGTTAAAAGAAAGGAAGAAACGCAATGTACCGTTTATGTATATTTGATTTGGATGGAACTCTTTTAAATACGGTTTATGCGCTGACCTATGTGACAAATTTAACATTGGACGCATTTGGACTGCGCCATGTCACGCCGGAGGAAACGAAACGGATCGTGGGAAATGGCTACCGGATGCAGATGAAGCGGGCGCTGACGCTGGCGGGCGATGAGATGCTGCTACATTATGAGGAATCGCTTCCAATTTATATGGAGAATTTCTCCAAGTATTGCCTGAAAGACGTAGAGCCGTATGACGGTATCCGGGAGCTCCTGGCGTTCTTGAAAGAGAATGGAGTACGGATAGCAGTCTTTTCGAATAAGCCGCATGATCAGGCGGTTGTGAATATTGAAACGTTCTTTGGAAAAGGATACTTTGATGTGGTGCGCGGCGAGCAGGCGGGGACACCGAAAAAACCGGCTCCAGACGGGGCGTTTGCCATCTGTCGGGAACTGGGTGTGAAGCCGGAGGAGTGCCTGTATCTGGGCGATACCAACACAGACATGGAAACCGGACTGAATGCCGGGATGGACACGGTCGGCGTGCTCTGGGGATTCCGCGATCGAAAAGAACTGGAGGGCTGCCATCCGCAGTACATTGTGGAACACCCGTCGGAGGTGGCGGAGATTGTGAAGAAAATGAATGAGCCGAAAAATATTTAATCAATAATAAGAAATAAAAGAAGTTAAGGTAAGGATAGAAAAAGAAATATGTCAAAACACAAGAATGGTTTTAAACATAAATGGATATCATGGACGCTTGTTCTTTTGATGGTTCTTTCCTGTGTGCTCACGGCGTGTGCGCCGGGCCGTGGCTCTACGGCTGATTTACCGAGTACGTCGAAATCGTCCGATGCATCTGGAGATACGCGTTTAAACGTCGTGACGACGCTGTTTCCATATTATGACTTTCTCCGGCAGATCGCCGGGGATTCAATCCGCCTGACGATGGTCGTTCCGGCCGGGATGGACAGCCACTCGTTTGAGCCGACGCCGGCGGACATGATCACGATCCAGAATGCGGATTTGCTGGTCTGCAACGGCGGCACGATGGAACAGTGGCTTTCACAGGTGCTGGACTCTTTCGAGGAAGGAACCGGGCCGAAGCGCGTCGTGACGATGATGGACTACGTGGATGTGGTGCAGGAGGAGATCGTCGAGGGCATGGAGGACGGAGAATCGCATGATCATGGACATACGCATACCCATGCAGATGGGACGGTTCATGCGGATGATCACGCTCATGAGTTGGAAGACCATGTTCACAGTGAAGAGGAACATGAGTCAGAAGACCATGTTTACGGTGAAGAGGAACATGATACAGAAGAGCATATCCACGGTGAAGAAGAACACGACACAGAAGACCATATTCACAGTTCGGATGAGCATGATACAGAAGATGTGCCGGCTCATGAAGACGATCACGATCATGACCATCTGGATGAAGATGATGGTCACGGTGTCGAAATTGAATATGACGAACACATATGGACTTCCCCGATTAATGCGAAAAAACTGGTCGGTGTTCTGACAGAGGTGCTGAAAGAGGAAGATCCGGCCCATGCCGATTCCTACGCAGAAAACGGTGCGTCCTATCAGGATAAATTGACGGAATTGGATACAGAATTCAGAGAAGTTGTCTCCCATGCCAAGCGGCGTCTCGTCGTCTTCGGCGATAAATTCCCGCTTCGGTACTTTTTCGATGAGTACGGACTGGAATATCGGGCGGCATTTTCGGGATGCAGCATGGACACGGAGCCGAGTGCCAAGACGATCGCCTACCTGCTCGATAAGGTGCGGGACGAGCAGATCCCAGCCGTCTATTATCTGGAACTTTCCAGCCCGCGCGTGGCGGAGATCATCGGCGAGGAGACGGGAGCGGAACCGCTGTTATTTCACTCCTGCCATAATGTGACAAGATATCAGTTTGATTCGGGGGTTACCTATTTGGAGCTGATGGAGCAGAACGTGGAGAATTTAAAAAAGGGATTGTCGTGACGAAGTGATAAAACTTGAAACGCCCGGCTGTAAGAAAATAGCGTTTTATCAGATGTTAGTGTCTTTGGGACAGTGAAAGTATTTGAAGTGTAATGAAAGGATTTTATATAGATGGGATTACTCTTAAAATGTGATCATGTAGGTTTTGGATATGAAAACCAGGATGCGGTGCTGGATGTAAACCTGGAGGTAAATGAGGGCGATTACATCTGCATTGTCGGAGAAAATGGTTCGGGAAAAACTACCCTGATGAAAGGTATTCTGGGGCTTTTAAAACCGACTTCGGGCAGGATCGAATATTCGGAAGAACTAAAAAAAGCCGGTATCGGCTACCTGCCGCAGCAGACCGACGCGCAGAAAGATTTTCCGGCGACCGTGTTTGAGGTGGTTATCTCCGGGTGCCTGGGGAAACGCGGCAGCCGTCCGTTTTATTCGATGAAAGAAAAGAAAGAGGTGCGGGCCAATCTGGATCGCCTGGGAATCCGAGATCTGGAAAAGAGTTGTTTCAGAGAACTTTCCGGCGGTCAGAAACAGCGTGTTCTGATCGCGCGTGCACTCTGTGCGACGGACAAGCTGCTGATTCTCGATGAGCCGATCACGGGACTTGACCCGTCGGCAATTCTTGACTTTTATCAGCTTATCCGGAAGCTGAATCAGGAAGAAAAGGTGGCGATCCTGATGGTTTCCCACGATATGGCCAATATTGTGCATCAGGCAGGAAAAATTCTGCAGATGCGGCAGAAACCGCTGTTCTGGGGTACGATGAAAGAATACGTGAAGAGCGAAATCGCCCATTCTTTCTTGGGACGGGAAGAGCTGGCCACTCTGGGGCACAGATGCGGAGTGCCGATGCAGAAGGATGGAATCAGGAAAATGCAGAAGCCGGAAATTGGTTCAGAAACGGATTTAGAAACAAAACAGCATTCGGAAGACAAGAGTGCAGAGAAGGAGGTGTAGAAGATGGGAATTATATCAGAAATGTTATCCTACCCATTTATGGTGCGCGCGCTGGTCGGCGGCCTGCTTGTATCGCTCTGCGCTTCCCTGCTGGGTGTCAGCCTGGTGCTCAAGCGCTACTCGATGATCGGTGATGGTTTATCTCATGTCTCCTTTGGTTCCCTTTCGATTGCGCTGGCAGCGGGCTGGTCGCCTTTAAAGGTTTCGATTCCGGTGGTCGTGCTGGCGGCACTTTTCCTGCTTCGGATCACGGAACATGGAAAAGTGAAGAGTGACGCTGCGATCGCGATGATCTCAGCGAGTACGCTTGCGATCGGTATTATCGTGACTTCCCTGACCACCGGCATGACGACCGATGTCAGCAGCTATATGTTCGGAAGTATTCTGGCGATGAGCCGGGAAGATGTGCAGTTCGCGGCGGTGCTTTCCCTGGTGGTGCTCGGGTTATATCTTTTTTGCTATAACAAGGTCTTTGCCGTTACCTTTGATGAGAGCTTTGCCAAGGCGACCGGCGTCAACGTGTCGCTCTACAATGTGCTGATAGCGGTTTTGACCGCGATCACGATCGTGATCGGAATGCGGATGATGGGGGCGATGCTGATCTCCAGCCTGATTATTTTCCCGGCGCTGACCTCGATGCGGGTGTTCAAGAGCTTCCGGGGCGTGGTTGTCGCATCGGGAGTTTTGTCACTGATCTGCTTCTTTGGAGGCATGGTGATGTCCTACACGTACTCAACACCGGCGGGCGCGAGTGTTGTGGTGGTGAATCTGGCGGCATTTCTGATTTTCTCGTTGCTACAGAAGATGATGAGCCGGGGGAGAAAATAAATGGATCAGACCTACATGAAAGAAAAACCAGTCGTTCCGTTGCTGCTTTCCATGGGCATCCCGGTTATCCTATCGATGATTGCCGGTGCGCTTTACAATATTGTGGACAGCATCTTTGTGGCGATGATCAGCGAGGACGCCATGACGGCCGTTTCGCTTGTCTACCCGGTTCAGAACCTCGCGCACGCAGCCGGAGTTGGATTTGGCGTCGGTATCAATGCGATGGTGGCGAGACGTCTGGGCGAGGGAAAAGTGCGGATGGCGGATCAGACGGCGTCGCAGGGGATCTTTTTAAGTGCTGTACACGGAGTGATTCTCACCGCTTTGGGAATGGCGGTGATTCCCTATTTCCTGCGCCTGTTTACAAGTGATGAGGTGACGATTTCTTACGGATTGACGTATTTTTACAATGTCTTCGTCTTCTCGATCATTGACACGATGGGAATGGCGTATGAGAAGGTCTACCAGTCGGTTGGAAAGATGAAAATATCGATGGCAGCCGTTTTAATCGGATGCGTCGTTAATATCGTACTGGATCCGGTGTTTATCTTTGGATTAGGTCCCGTGCCGGAATTGGGAATCCGCGGTGCTGCATGGGCGACAGGACTTGGGCAGACGGCCTCCCTATTATTTTATCTGATTTTAAACCATGTGAAACCCTTAAATATAGAGATTTCCCTGCGGGAAATGCGGCCGTCCAAGGAGATATGCGGAGGTATGTATTCGGTCGGCATCGCGGCAACACTCAATATGGCGCTGACATCCCTGCTTTTGACGGCGCTCAACGCAATCCTGGCACCATTTTCACAGGTGTATATTCTGGTGCTGGGCGTTTATTATAAATTACAGGCACTGCTTTATCAGGGGGCCAGTGGCGTGGTACAGGGAATGCGCCCGCTGATCGGCTATAATTACGGCGCAGGCGAACAGGAGAGGGTGAAAAAGATCTTCCGTGCGGCCCTCATGATTGTTGGCATTATCATGATGGCGGGCACTTTGCTTGGCGAGCTGGTGCCGGATTTCCTGATGGGACTGTTTACACAGACGCCTTCGACGGTGGAGATTGGCAGGACGGCCCTTCGGATCATCAGCCCGGGATTTATCCTGTCGGTACTCTCTGTGGTTGCCTCTGGTGCGTTTGAGGGCCTGGGAATGGGACTTAAATCCCTGAAAATTTCCCTGATGCGCTATGTTGTCATTATCATCCCGGCCGCGTTCGTACTCAGCCGGATGATCGGCCCGACCGGTGTCTGGCACGCGTTCTGGCTGGCGGAGCTTATCACGGCGGTTTATGCTGGGGCGAGCTGGAAGCGGGCGGTCCGCTAATAAGGCTTGCAGATGCTTGACTTTGCTAGGTATTTGTGTAAAATAATAAGTGGCTGTCCAGCGCTTTTTGGTTTTTACAGCGCCCGTCAATGGCTGCTTGACGGATGGAATCCATTAAAATAGGTACATTGTCAGGGATAGACGACGGGCAGACAGAGATTTACAGTCAGTACACATTTGTACAGAAAAGAAGGTAAGTAAAATGACAAAGATTGATATTATTTCCGGTTTCCTGGGTGCAGGAAAGACTACGTTTATTAAACAGCTTTTAAAAGAGGCAATTTCAGGTGAGAAAGTCGTTCTGATTGAGAATGAATTTGGACAGATTGGCATTGACGGCGGCTTTTTGAAGGATGCCGGCGTCGAGATCCGTGAGATGAATTCCGGTTGTATCTGCTGCTCTCTGGTTGGTGATTTTGGACGTTCCCTTGAGGAAGTTCTGACGAAATATCAGCCGGATCGCGTGATTATCGAGCCGTCGGGTGTCGGCAAACTGTCTGACGTTATGAATGCAGTGAAGAATGTAGCTTCTGAGATTGAGGTTATGTTAAACAGCGCAGTTACTGTGGTTGATGTCAACAAATGCCGTATGTATATGAAGAACTTCGGTGAATTCTTCAACAACCAGATCGAAAATGCAGGCACGATCGTTTTGAGCCGTACCGATGTGGCAGATCCGAAGAAGGTACAGGGCGCGGTTGAGATGCTTCGCCAGCACAATGCAAAGGCGACCATCGTGACCACTCCGTGCAGTGAGCTGACCGGCGCACAGCTTCTTGAGATGATTGAGCAGGAAGATGATATGGCAGAGGAACTGATGAAAGAGGCAAGAGAGCATATGCATGAGCATCATCACCATCACGACCATGACGATGACTGCGATTGCGGCTGTCATGATCACGAGCATGAGCATCATCATGACCACGATGACGAGTGCGGCTGCCATGAACATGAACACCATCATCACCATGATCATGATGATGACTGCGAGTGCGGCTGCCACGATCACGAACATGAGCATCATCATCATGACCATGACGATGAGTGCGGCTGTGGCTGCCATGACCATCACCATGATCACGAGGGACACCATCATGCAGACGATGTCTTCACAAGCTGGGGACTGGAGAATGTCGGCGCGATGAAGAAAGAGAATTTGCAGAAGATCCTGGATGATCTGGCTTACGGTGATAAGTACGGCGACGTTCTGCGTGCGAAGGGCATGGTTCCGAGCGAGGAAAAGGGCGTATGGCTGCACTTTGATATGGTTCCGGAGCAGGCAGAGATCCGCGAGGGCGCACCGGACTTTACTGGAAAAGTATGCGTGATTGGTGCCGAGCTGGACGAAGAAGGGCTGAAGGCAGCATTCAACGCGTAACAGTTATATGAGGAGAGCAAACTATGAATGAAGATAAGATGCCGTTATTTCTCATCAACGGCTTCCTGGAAGCTGGAAAAACCCAGTTTATCAAATTTACGATGCAGCAGGATTATTTCCAGACAGAGGGAAAAACGCTTCTGATCGTCTGCGAAGAGGGCGAGGAGGAGTATGACGAGGAGCTGCTGAAACAGACACACACAGCGGTTGTCTATGTAGAAGAGGCAGAAAAACTGACACCGGAGTATTTACAGGATCTCGAACTTCTCTACAATCCGGAGCGCGTGCTGATGGAGTGGAATGGTATGTGGAATCTGGATGTCCTGAAACTTCCGGCAGACTGGGATCTGTACCAGCAGATCACGATCATCGACGGTTCCACGTTTGATTTATATCTGCAGAACATGAAGCCGCTGATCGGCGCGATGGTCCGCAACACGGAAATGATTATCATGAACCGCTGCGACGAGATCGAGGATCTGGATGTATACCGCCGTACCTTAAAAGGCATGAACCCGCAGGTTCAGATTGTCTTTGAGGACGCAGAGGGAGAGATTGAGGAAGTGACCGAGGCGGATCTTCCGTTTGATGTCAATGCTGATGTGATCGAGATTCCGCCGGAGGCATATGGTATCTGGTATATTGATGCGATGGACAAACCGGATCGTTACCGCGGAAAGACCGTTGAGTTTACCGGTATGGTATTGAAAACCCCGGATTTCCCGAAGAATAACTTCGTTCCGGGACGTATGGCGATGACCTGCTGTGAGGCAGATATGACCTTCTTAGGTTTCATGTGCAAGGCAAAAAATGCCCGTCTGCTTGAGACGAAGGATTGGGTTAAGGTACGTGCCCGCGTAGAATATGAGTATATGCCGGAGTATGAGGGCGAAGGCCCGATGCTTTATGCAGATTACGTGGAGAAGGCAGAGCCGATCGAGGAGATTGTGCAGTTCTAAATTTTACAAAGAAAAGCTATGTTTGAAAGAAAAGAAGCTTTACGTTATGATGGATTTAAGCAAAAGAAAATGATATAAAGTTTCCAAGCGGAAAGACGAAAACCCCCGGAGTGCAGCAGCCCGGGGGTTTCTGATCTTACTTAGATGGTAGATTTAGCGTTGAACAAAAAAGAGGAATCGAACAAAAGATCGATTCCTCTTTTTGCATACATATTTTGAAATTGGATTATAGCTTTATCTTACTCCGTCATCTTCGGCACTGGAGTCGGTCTGGAACGATCAAATACCTCGCTGACATCGAACAGATCGCTCAAATGGTCGCCGCCGACTCCGCTTTCCGGAAGGTCATAGTACATCCGGTAACCGTCGAGGTTACGGCGTCCCTGACGCATATAATCGTCACCGATCTGGACAAAGTACTGGGAGGAATCTACGTTACAGAAGTAACGGAAGCCCTTGTTGTACAGATACTGGAAACGTTCGCTGCTCGTATCGTATGGATGCCAGTCTCCAATATCGCTTCCGAACGGGAAGAGAATAATATCGCATGGACCGGTCAGTGTCTCGACCTCATTGGCCCATTTATCAGTGTCTTCGCGGAATTTCTCCATGGAGATCGTACCCATGTTGCGGTGTCCCCAGCTGTGGGAGGCAATCTCGAAACCGTCGTCCCGCAGGCACTGGACGACTTTAGCCGCATTGGCTCGTTCTTCTTCGAAGTTGAAATCCGGGTGTGCCGCTTTGTACTCGTCCGTATTGTAGGAGGAATCGCTGCGGTAACCTAAGATACCGTTGTAACCGGTAAACGCAATGCAGGCTTTTGCTCCGCGATAAGAGAAATCTGGGTGTTCTTTGATGAAATCATCCAATAGCGGCACCAAATCATAGGAACCGACGGAAATGGAACCGTCATCCATTTTCATCTCATTGGTTGGCTTTCCATCTTCGCCGACGATCATGCGGGAGGCAAATCCGTCGCCGTCCATGTATTCGTAGTAGCAGACGTCATCCTGAGACATGACAAACGGCTTCTTGCCTTCCGGAAGCATGATATCGCCTTCCTGGAAATGCTTGGAACCGTCGTCTGCGGTTACTTCATAGGCCACATCGTGGAGACGTACCAGAACAAAACCACGGTCGTACATGGATTGGAGAATCTTCATAAACTCATCCTTGGTCGTCATAACTTGGTTGTAGCCCTTTTCGCGGCTGTCGCCGTCAAATGCTTTTGAAGTATCCATAATCAGAGTGTGGAAAAATACATGTGTTACTTTACGGGGATCTGCGCGTACCAGTGTTTCTTTGGTGGCGTTGTACTCGTCGATCGCTGCGATTACAGATTCGTCGGAGGCATATGTGCTACTGGATAGCAGTGCAATAGCGCCGTCATAGTCATAGCCGTCTGCCAGGAGCTTTGCCTGGGCGATGATTTCATCGAGACTGGCATCTGCCGTGTTTGACTCGGATGATGAAGTATCTGTGGCAGAATCAGTGTTTGAAGCCTCGTCTTCTGTTGCGGATGGAACAGAGGAGGTGTGGGCAATGGAAGAGCGGCGTGCCCAGAAGAATGCGGCAATTCCAAGCAAGAGAGCCAGAATGCCAATTAAAATAATGTACGGGAGCTTGGACGGGCCGCTGTGGCGCCGTCTGGACCGTCCGCCGCGTGTCGAAAAGCCGCCCTTTAAGTAAGAGTTATTTCTCATCGTATCGTTCACCTTTTGTTTTTTTATATTTATCTGATTGTGAAAACTCAGATAGTAAATGTAAGATGAAAGTTGTTACTTTCGTCTACTTATATATTGTAGCATAAAACGGATGGTCAGTCTATGGCATTTCTATATCAAAAAGTCCTGTTAACCTTTGTCCGGTGACTTAACCGTAACTAAAATTGTTTTTAGCGTTGCGATCATTTCATGGAGATCAAGAGGTTTGGCAATATGGCCGTTCATACCAGCCTTTGCAGCAGCTTGTTTGTCTTCCTCGAAAGCGTTGGCAGAGATAGCTAGAATTGGAATATTTGCAATTCTTGAATCGGGAAGGGCACGGATCTGGCGGGTGGCCTCATAGCCGTTCATTTTTGGCATTTGAATATCCATCAAAATCAGATCATAATATCCTGGGAGTGTATGTTTCATGATATCCACAGCAGCCGTTCCATCTGGAGCCGTATCTAATAAAAAACCAGCTTCCTTTAAAATTTCTGTAGCGATTTCCCGGTTTAATTCGTTATCTTCGACAAGAAGAATACGGCGCCCAGAGAAATACTGTCTTGCCGAAACGGCGACGGACAAATCGTTCTTTTGGGAAGCGGGAATATGGACTGTTCCAGCTGTGGCAGGATATCCCAGCTTTAAGCGCAGGCGAATCCGAAACTCTGTGCCCTTTTGGGGGTAACTTTTTACTTGGATGGTTCCATCCATCATATCAATAATTTTTTTTACAATTGCCATACCAAGTCCACTTCCCTGTATACCGCTGACCGTGGAAGTGCGTTCACGGGAAAATGCTTCATAAATATGCTCTAAAAAATCGGGACTCATGCCGATACCCGTATCACGAACATAGAATTCGTAGATACCAAATCCATCAGAGGACGGAAGAAGTTCTGATACATTAAAAACGATCTTATCCCCCGGTCTCGTGTATTTGATGGAATTACTTAAAATATTCAAAAAAATCTGATTTAATCTCGACTTATCTGAGATAACATAATGGTGCGAGATTTGTCCGGTGTTCCAGGTAAGCGAGAGCTGCCGAGACTCTACATCATGCTGGATCATGGTGTGAAGATCATCGAAGAACTCTGGCAGAGAGAACAGGGAGGCCTTCAATGTTACATTGCCATTTTCAATCCGGCTCATATCAAGAACATCGTTGATCAGGGAGAGTAGGTAGGTGCTGGAAGAACTGATCTTGGACAAATAACTCTTTACTTCTTGATTATTGTCCAGATGTGCTGATGCGAGAGCGGTAAAGCCGATAATGGCATTGAGCGGAGTACGGATATCGTGGGACATATTATTTAAAAAAGCTGTTTTAGCCCGGCTGGAGTGTTCAGCTGCCTTTAATGCCTCTGAAAGGCGCTGATGCTGTTCCTTTTCGCTTGCAATGAGCGCATCAATATTCTGGAATGCAGCGATGATCTGTCCGGAATGCTCTAGGCGGATGTATTTGAACTGATAATAATGTTTCTGATTATCGGTAAAAGTTTTGTAGGAGCCGACATATTCATTTTTTTGGGAAAGTTTCTCCATCACGATATTAAGTTTCATTGCGTTCAGCATAGTGGCGCGGTCATCAGGATGAACCCGCTCGCGGATATACTGGCAACAGGTCTCATAATAAGGATATTCGCGGGTACTTCCCTTTTCAAGTCCGCTGGTTACATATCCGTCCAGCTTTAGGATTCGGACGGTTCCATGTTTAGAGTCGATCAGAAAAATATTTAGAAAATCCCGCGCAAGTGCATTGAAGATGGAAAGTTGTTCCTTCATATTTTGCTCATGTTCTTCTTTTTCACGGACTTCCTCGGAAATATCCATACCGTATATGATACACTCCAAATGATCTGTAGATGGATTCATAAGTAGACGGGCGGTAATTCGGGCGTGCCGGATGGAACCGTCATCGAAATAAGAGTCCGTTTCGCGGACAAGCTGTACCCGCCCGTTTTGGTAGGCATGTATCAAGGAGTTTCGGCAGAAATGCTGAAAAAAAGATTTCTGCCCTTCTGATTCCGGCACAAAGGAAGCAATGGTCTGGACAATGGAATCTACGTTGGCCTGTGTTGGAAATTCCTCTAATACTTTGGAAGAGCCGTTAATGCTTAGGCAGATATCTCTGGTCAGATCAAAATGAAAAATGCCGTGTGCATCCGGGATTGACTGGATGAGAGTCTGCATCTGTGATTTAAAGATGCGCTCAGAATTTCGTATTTTTGTGATATCCCAAGCATATTCGACAAAAACCTGTTTTCCATTCCAGCTAAATACTTTAGTTTTGACAGCAAAAACCTGTTTTCCGTTATCAACCTCTGAAATGTTAGAAGAGCGTCCGTTCATCTGGTGCATTGGGCAAAAAGGGCAGGGATGGTCAAAGCCCATCATGTAGGAGTAACAGCGCTCGCCCTGGTAGGGTTGATTGGCGTGACCAGTATATTCGCGTGCGAGCTGATTGGCGTAGAGCATGGAATAAGTATCTAATTCGCTAACTTGTATCATTTGCGTGGAATCATTAAAAATGGCTTCTAATAGATTTATTTGATCTAAAAGCTCTTTCTGTGATGCAGAAGATATATTTCCTTTTGAAAAAAAGAAGTATTTTGTGTTTTCATATTGATTCTCCTCTACTCGTAAGTGATGCAATGTAGCAAATGTAATTTTACAGGTGATTTAAGGCTTGCTGTTACAAACAGGCATCAATACTATACAGGACGTTAAAAAAAAAGTCAAATCTTGTTAGGCGCAAGAAACTTACAATTTTGTTAAGCGGGCAGATGATGGTGGAAATTTTGGATTGTATCTGACAAGTTAAAAGCAGCATAGGGACGGGCAGATAGACCATATCTTGAGAGGAGAGGATATATGGGCGGAGAATGCATGAAAGTAATTGCGTACTGGAAAAAGATAGAACAAGGAAAATTAAAAAAAAACGGTTTGTTGAGGAAAAGTGCCGCCTTTTTTACGGCTTTTTTGCTTGTTTTTCTGGAATGTTTTTCTGGCACAGGTCTGGGGAGCTGTAGAGAAAGGGTATATGCAAGAGAGTTGTGGGTACCAGTTTCTACGACTGCACAGGCGGTGGCGGGTTCAGAGACTTCTATTCGGGCACCGGAGGCGATTCTCATGGAGGCATCCACCGGCACTGTTTTGTATGAAAAAAATGCGGACGAGGCGCGGAATCCGGCCAGCGTGACGAAGATCATGACGCTGCTTTTGATTTTTGATGCCCTCCAGTCGGGAAAAATCCATCTGCAGGATGAGGTCACGACCAGCGCACACGCGAAATCGATGGGCGGTTCGCAGGTGTTTCTGGAAGAGGGGGAGGTACAGACGGTCGAGACGCTGATCAAGTGCATTGTCATTGCATCGGGAAACGACGCCAGTGTGGCGATGGCGGAGTATATCGGGGGCAGTGAGGAGGCGTTTGTCGCGATGATGAACGAGCGGGCGAGAGGGCTTGGCATGGAGAATGCGAAGTTTGAGGATTGCTGCGGCCTGACGGCTTCGACCACGCACGCGATGTCGGCGCGTGATATTGCGCTTATGACGCGGGAATTGATCACGAAATATCCGCAAATTTTTCAGTATTCGACGATCTGGATGGAAAATATTACACATCGGACCAAGCAGGGGGAGAAGGAATTTGGACTTTCCAACACGAATAAGCTGCTGAAAATGGCGACGAATTTTGAAGTGACGGGTCTGAAAACAGGTTCCACGTCGCTGGCAAAATACTGCCTGTCCGCAACCGGGCGCAAGGATGGAGTTGACCTGATCGCCGTCATTCTGGCAGCGCCGGATTACAAGGCGCGGTTTGCGGATGCGGTCACATTATTAAATTATGGATTTGCAAATTGTCATCTCTATAAGGATGAAACTCCGGGAACTGCGCCGGAAACGATGGTGGCGGGCGGTATCCAGGAACGGGTTTCTGGGCGCCTGCGGGGAACTTTTTCTTATCTCTCGATGGGGGATGAGAATTTGGATGGAATCGAAAAAGAGTGGGTGATGGAAGAAAACCTCAAAGCGCCGGTTCAGGAGGGCGATGCGATCGGGCATCTGGTTTACCGGCTGGATGGACGGGAATTGGGACGTGTGGAGATTGAAGCGGCAGAGACGGTGGAGAAAGCGGGGATCTGGGACTATTTTAAGAAGGTGATGGAGGTGTTTGCAGCGTAGAAATAAAGAGCTGCCGCGTTGGGAACGTGATAAGCTGTTTCTCCAGACAGACAAGTAAAAGAAAACTTGTTACCTGGAAGAATTTATCAGAGCATATCATGTTTAAAAGCGGCAGCTTTTTTTGTTTATAGTGTCATTGAAGCCGATCGATTTTGCTGAGAAAAATGTGGTGTTTATTCACTCTGCATTCCTGCCGCCTTTTCAGAATAAGTAGTTGTCACCAGTTTTTCATACGGAACCCGCTCCTTGAGCTCGCCTGCCTCTTCCAGAATATTTTCCAGAAGCTCAAAACTGTCTTTATGGAAAATGGTATCATTTTTCCAGGTATCCTGCGCTTTGTAGCGCTCGACGATGCGGGCGATGGCTGCGCGGTCCGTTTCCGGGAACTGCGGCTGGATCGTCTCGGCGATTTCATCCGCACTGTGGGAATTGACGTAGGCTAAGCCTTTCTGGATGGCGTTGGTAAACGACTGGATGATTTCCGGGTGATCCTTTAGATAGCTCTGTTTTGCACAGTAAGCGGTGTACGGAACATAACCAGAATCGACGCCGAGCGAGGCGACAACGGTGCCATTTCCCTCGGTTTCAAGGGTGGTGGCGAAGGGTTCGAACTCGACCGTGTAAGATAGAATACTGCCCTCGTTTTCTTATATAAGCAATTTCACTTCTTTAATTTTTCGTGTATCAGGATCCACTAAAATTTCTTCGATTGTCTGTTTCCAGAAGGCCCGCTTATGGGAATTATCTAGTCGCTCATATAAAACTTTCCAGTCACCGGAGAATTGCCGTTCCACACATCGCAGACGCTTCCTTTTTTCTTCAAGCTGGCGCTCATTGGATGTGGATAGGAGAGAGGTCAAGCGCTCATACTCCCGATCATAATATTCTTCCGACAGCCGCCCTTTTTGGTACATGGTATTTAGCCGGTTCAATTCCTCCTGTACTGATTGAGCAGAGCGGGCGGGCTTCGGCGATGCGCTGCCTGCGTCCATGTAAAGATTTACCTGAACGGACTCGATGATGGAGTCAATGTGTTCCAGTAGATAGGTTTCGATCGCGCTTTCACGAAGTGAGGCTCCGGAATGGTACTGAAATTTCCCCATGCAGTTATAGCGGGTGTCGCAGTAAACGGCGCCGTTTTTCCGGATCGCTTTCCGTTGCCGACCAGAAAATTTGCATCCGCAGATCGGACAGGTAATCAGGGAACTGAATATGTAGACATATCCGGAAGGACTCCATGATTTTGCCTGCCTGGATTTAAGAAGCATATGATATTGCTCCATCGTCATATAGGGTTCACAATAAGGTGCGCCGTCCTTGTCAATTCCTGCGTATTTGGGGTTATGGAATATTTTATCAACCTTGTAATAGCTGGGGGCGTTTTCGCCGTATTTGTCAGCGATATACCGCGTCGTGTGACGAATGGAAAAGCAGGAAAAATAATGCCGGATGGCGTCTTCAACGACGGACCGGGTAGCTGGATCTTTTTTGATGTAGCCATTTTCGATGATGTAACCGTAGGGCGCACACATTCCGGTTACGCACATTCCCTTTGAGCGCTTATAATCGAAAACAGCTTTAATACGTTCGGAAGTTCGGTCGCATTCTGCCTGGTTTACGGATAGCATGATATTGATAACCATCTGACCGTTCGCGGTCGAAGAATCATAGTTTTCAAAAATGGTTTTCCAGTAACAGTGGTGTTCTCTTAATATTTCTTCGGTAATATTGTAGTCTTTGATATTCCGGAACCAGCGATCGAGCTTGGTTACCAGAATCATATCAATTTTATCTTGCCGCACGTCCTCCAGCAGCCGCATAAGACCTTTGCGCCGGGACATACTTTTCCGGGCAGAGATTCCCTCATCGGCGTAGACTCCGGCGATGATATAGCCATTTTTGTTGGCGTAGTCCTCCAGTGCAAGGCGCTGGGCTGGGAGGGACAGACCGTTTAGATGCTGTTCTTCTGTGCTGACTCGGATGTAAATACCGGCGCGCAGGGGGATGGATGGAAAAGTAGACTGCTTCATGAAATCATCTCCTCTAGTAGTTTACGTGAAAGTGGGTATAAAAATAACGCCCCTTGCCAGGACGCTCTGGAGATGATATAATTCAGGTGTTCTAAGTCTGGATTATATCTTCCGGAGCATCCGGCAAGAGAAAATCTATGTGAAGCCGTTCGGTGTTGGTAGCACCGAGCGGTTTTGCTATTTAAACTCCTCGAAATCGACCACTTTATGAATTATTGTAAAGCAGGACTTAACCATACATCGGCTGAATAGCTTTGTAACTGACCCTCTACAATCGAACCGTTGGCAATTTTTTCGAGGGTATCATGCGGAACGGTAAAACTGATAACTTTTTGTTCGCTTCCGTCTGTCATATCAGCGACCGCCCAGTATTGCAATTCATCATATTGATCCAGACCATATTTTTCGACCGCGTCATATACATCGTAAAAGCAGCTAGCTACGGTCATTTTTTTAGTCAAACTAGATGTAATCTTGGCTTTCAGGACGATGGTTGTCCCGTTTACAGTGGTACTAAGCAAATCGCCATAATGAAGTTGAATTTCTGATGTATCGGAAGCACCGTTTTCAGCAGCTATTTTATCGTAGTTTCCCAGTACATACATATATACGTGTGAAGCATCATCTGTTGAAATACCATATTTTTCTGCAATCTCTTCATCAACCTGTGCTTCATAATCTCTTTTCGCAATCGGATCTTCTGGAGAAGATTCCCAGGCTCCCTGATAATCTTGATAAATAGAAAGCATAGTTGAGTTGTCGAGTCCTAATGCCCGTACACTGCCCCAACCGTCGGAATCATCAACGGAAATAGCCTCTTCAACAGTACTTTCCTCAGTAACAGTCTCCTCAGTGGCGCTTTCTTCAATGCTTGTTTCTGTAGGGGTTTCTGTGGTAGTTGTGCTTCCGCCACCGCAAGCTGACAAAGAGAATGAGCACAGCAACGCTGCAAAAAATACTTTTCTTTTCATATTTTTTCTCCTTAACGTGTTTTTATTAAAATGCATAAGCTATTTTAATCTTAATTCAATCAGTTTCATTGGATATGAGAAGCAGAGTGGGTTCTACATAGCCTGTTCGATTTCGTCTGCATCATACTTTTCAAAATCGTTTTTCATAATGTGCGTCAGTGCGTGCTGATAAGCCCGCATCTGACGTTCATGGTTCAGTCTTGCGTTAATGAAGATGGAGTAGCTGCCATCCTCGTTAAAAACAACCTGTTCTTCGACCTTGGGTGTCATATCAATGATATAAACGCCGAGATCTTCGGTTAATAGTGGATTGTTCAAAACAATTCTCCTTTGACAAATAAAATGGATTGACATATAATATATTTAACAAGACAGCCAGTAGGGGAGGTCAAGGCCCCCACTCTGGCGAAACATTGTACTAAAAAGTAGTCGTTAGCTTACCAGGGCAGGACGGCTATTTTTTATTTGATTTATTTATCTAAATTGTCGATTGCGTACTGCGCCTCATCTGCGGTAAACTGAGCGCCATATTCAGAAGTAAGCTGATCCTTGATAGCGGCTGGAGACATATTCATCGTATCCTGATACGTCTTTGCTGATTCAAGGGCATTGGCATTCCAATCAGCTTGAATATTATCGATTGCATACTGCGCTTCATCAGCAGTAAACTGACCGCCGTATTCAGATGTTAATTGATCATAAATAGCCTTTTTAGACATATGCATGGTGGAAGAGTATGTTTCAGCAGAGGCTAAAGCGTTGGCATTCCAATCAGCCTGAATGTTGTCAATGGCATACTGAGCTGCCTCTGGAGTAAACTGACCGCCATATTCAGATACCAGCTGATCATAGATAGCCTGTTTGGACATATGCATCATGGAAGAATAGGTTTCGCTGCTCTTTAATGCAGAAATGTATTCTTTTGGAACATTTGCTGTCACTTCTTCGGCAGTGGAATCCTCAACGACATTTTCTGCTAATGCCTCCGTTTCGGCAGTGGTTTCAATGGCACTGCTCTCAGCAACGGTTTCTGTTTTGTCTGAATTGGAACCAGAACCCCCAACGGCCCCAATAATGCCAAGAACGACTACCACAATGGCTGCTTTTGGAAGTAACCCCATGCCTTGTTTTTTACGGCACTGCGGGCAAATCTTAGCATCCCCCGGAATCTCTGTTTTGCAATACTTACATAATTTGGTTTCCTTTTTCATACGTATACCTCTCATCTTTTGATATATTTTAAAATAGCAAAGCTATTTTAATTCTGATTAGGTTCTTCTGAATTACCCTTTTCTCTGTCTTTTAATTTTTTCATAAAATCTATATGAGCGCGAAGCTCTTCCGGCGGAATGTCTTTAGCCACGTGGAAGAGAGAACGCAGTTCTGGGTTTTCAAATACTTCTTGTGCGATTTCTCTGGTTTCATCGTTGAGATAATATTGTCCTACACTTTCAGGAAGAAGAGTAGTCTTTGCTGTTCTTCCCAGTAAATAATCTATATCTACATTGAAAAAGTCAGCAATTTTTTCAAGAGTATCAAAATCGGGTTCGCGAGCACCGGTTTCGTACATACCAATTGTACTTCGTGAGATTCCGAGCTTTTCTGCTATTTCTGCTTGAGTTAAGTCACATGAATTTCTAAGACGTTTAAATATATTTTGGAAGTCTCCCATAATCATCCTCCTTATATTTTATATTTTATCACAATACGTGATAAAAGTAAATGATTAAATGTCACAAAATGTGATTGACACATATCGTGGAATGTGGTATATTGTTTTTAGTCACAAAAAGTGACAATGGAGGTGAGAAACTTGATTCCATATGGAAAAAGGCTGGTAGAATTACGGGGTAAAAGAAGTCAGGCGGAAGTGGCAAAAGCTATTGGAATTGCAACATCTACACTGGCAATGTATGAAACAGAAAAGAGGGTGCCACGAGATGCGACAAAAATTGCATTGGCAAGATTTTATGGAACGTCCGTACAGAAAATTTTTTTTGTCGAGGATGTCACATAAAGTGACTCGGATCTATATAAGACATGAGCCGATCAGAAGGGAGGTAAGTAGGATGGAACTGAAAACGGTCTCTATAGATTCTAAAGAACGTATTTTCCTTGATGGGGAAGAGATCCAGAATGTAGCGGCCTATAAACTTGAAAATTCTGCTGATTTGCAGGAACCAGCGAGGTTAACAGTAACAATGTATGTCAATGTAGGGCGAGTCAGACAAGAGATTTGTTTTCGTTGCAACAAGGACAAACGCAGAAACATATGATGATTACAAAGGAGGCGTTTTGCATGGATGTAAATAAAATCGTAGCAATTTTAGTAGCCCTTTTGGAGGATCAAGAAGGAGTGAAAATAAGGTATGAAGTCCATAAGGACGAGAAGGAGAAAACCGCCTGATGGCGGTTGTGTTGGACAAGCAATATGGAGATGCAGATTGAAGCATCATGTAGTACCTGCCGGAAGCGGTGGCGGTGCATAGAGTCCGACCGGGAATATGCCTGTCGAGAATATGAGAAGAAAGCGAGGAAGCGTAATGAGAGAAGAAAGAAACATCCAGTGTATGAACCTGCGCAGCCAGCGCAACCAGATGATCGAGACGCTGGAAGCGGAACTGAGACAGAAAGATAAGCACCTGCATCTGCTGGCGGAGGTAGCGGTAGTGATGTCGGCGGTTGCGGGGATCGCGACCGGGGCGGCGCTGGTAATGTCGCAGGCGGCGGGGATCTTTTAGAGGGAGGTAAACGGTCATGAAGAAAAAGCTGAACGCGGAAACGTGGAAGGAATCATCAGTGCTTTTCCAGAACTGAATCTGGAAAAGAAAGAAGATATTGGCAAAGATGCCCTCCGGATGGAATGGTGCCTGCATTTCTTGGTGGGATGGCTGGTGGAGGAATCAAATCATCATCCGGAGCGGGTATATACCAGCAACGATATCGCTATTCTTCTGCATACCGTAATCAATGGGAAGGACATCAGCAATGAGCAGAAGAACAAACGGGACGAACCGCGCCGGGGCGATGATTAACGCCAGTCGGTACACCGGTTATGGAAAACCAAAGAAAAAGACCGCCAGCTTGGAAGAGCTGGACGGTCAAATCAATAAAAACATTAACAGCTTGATTATATCAAGAGATTCGGGAGGATGCAATGGTAAAAATAGTAATTATAGATGAGTTGGAGCCGATAGTGCTGAAAGGAGATACAATCCTTGGCACCACGGTTTCATATAAAAATAGCAAAGATTCGACGGCGTTTGTTTCTGGTATAAGAGATCTTGAGATGCTTCCGAAAATCTTGGGTGCAACGTCGGCAAGAATTTTGAAAAGTTGCTTCTCGGGTGAAGTTCCGGTAAAAGCATGTGCAGATTTTCATGAGACGTTTAATTTGACTGTGTTAGAACGGGAGGAGGATTTCAATGAAGAAGAGACTGGCAAAGAAAATTGAGAAGATGCGCCGGAAGAAGATTCATGAGGCGCTGGAGATGGTGTTGGAGATCAACACCACACAGAAAAGACAGCAGAAAGTTACTGGACACAAGCCTACGGCGTTCTTTAGGTTTGACGGGCATATTGCTGGTCTTGATATTAGCGTATATCCGGATGGATGGTATCCTGATTGCCATAAATACCAGAATTTTGAAACTAGCTATGGTCGTCGTTATAGCGTGGATCATCTTCTGAAGGAGCTTGCGGACAAGAAAAAGGAGTTACAAAATGCTGGAAAGATGTGACTGCTGCGGTGCATATCTGGAAAGCAGCGGTCTGGCGTGCGAGGAGTGCCTGAAAGATATGAAGCACCGAATTAACCATAGAAATCAGAGAAATGAAAATGGAGCAAATGAATCGGAGGTAGCTTATGAATCTGTATGAGATTGATGCCCGCATCATGGAAGCCTTTGAGGCGGCGGTCGATGAAGAGACAGGAGAAATTGTAAATGAAGAGGCTTATGCGGCGCTGGATGCGCTGCAGGAAGCCAGAGACGAGAAGATCGAGAATGTCCTGCTCTGGATCAAGGATCTGAAAAGTGATGCGGAGCAGCTGAAAAATGAGAAAAAGGTGCTGGAAACACGTCAGAGAGAAGCTGAGAGAAAGGCGGAATCACTGCAGGAGTACGTTAAAAGAGCGCTGGACGGTAAGAAGTTTAAGACAAGCAGAGTGGCCGTATCATACCGTGCCAGCAAGGCGATTGAATACGTCGGGAATATTAATGCGCTTCCGGAAGAGTTTATCCGTCGCAAGGATCCGGAGCTGAACAAAACAGCACTGAAAGAGGCACTGGACAATGGCGCTGAGATTCCTGGTGTATCGATTGTAACCCGGAGCAACATGATTATTAGATAGGTGGCAGAGATATGGGAGAGACGAAAAAGAATATCTTTCAGACGATAACAGCCGTCATGGAAGATATTGGAGTGGTTGGAAAAGATTCTGAGAACGACCAGCAGAAATGGCGCTACCGCGGCATTGACGCGGTCATGAATGCGTTGAATCCGGCATTTATTAAGCATCATCTGTTTGTTGTCCCGGAGGCTATGGACCAGACGCGGGAGGAACGCAGAACTGCAAAAGGCGGGATGCTTTTATATTCGGTCTGCCGTATGAAATACACGTTCTACGCCGAGGACGGTAGTCACATCGAGGCGGTGGTAGTTGGCGAAGGGATGGACAGCGGAGACAAAGCAACCAATAAGGCAATGTCGGTTGCATTCAAATATGCCTGCTTCCAGGTGTTCTGCATTCCGACCGAGGATATGAAGGATCCGGATGCGGAGACGCCGCCGGCTTCCGAGAAAGCCCCGGAGCTGGCAACCGAAGCGATGAGGAATGTATTTCTGAAAGAGTGCGACAGAATCGGAAAGAGTCCGAAATGCATTTTGAAAGCAATCGGTGTAGATTCGTTGGAACACCTGACTGTGGAACGTTTCCAGAACGCGATGAAGAGTTTTAAGAACACGCCGGATAAGTCCAAAGGGAAAGTTGATCCGGCCACGGCGCCGCCGGAGGATGAAGCGAGCGGTCTTCCATTCAATTAGCCTATGGAGAGCAAAGGAACTTTAAAAGACGTGTCAATGGACTGGAAAACCGGTCGGATGCGGCTGACGTTTGAGCTGGAATCAGATGTATCGTCGTCGATTGACAAGATTAAGGACAAGCCCCTGCGGATCATTGCAAAGCAATGGCGGGAGAAGCGGAGTCTGGACGCGAATGCGTATTATTGGGTACTTCTCTCGCGGCTGGCAGAGGCGGTGGGGATGTCCAAGCCGCGGGCGCACAACCTCATGCTTCGGAGGTACGGTCAGAATCTCATGATTGCTGGTCAGATGGCGTATCTGGTTGTGCCGGACACGACCGAAGCAGAAGAAACGGCGCTGGAGGCGGAAACCTTCCATATCCGTCCAACTTCGCAGGTTAAGCAGGGTAAGGATGGGAAAGCATACCGCACATATACGGTGCTTGCCGGATCCAGCACTTACGACACAAAAGAAATGAGCGAGTTGATAAACGGGCTGGTGGCGGAATGTAAGGAGCAGGGGATTGAAACCCTGCCGCCGGATGAACTGGCCCGTATGATGGCAGAGTATGAAGAAAACCACAGGAAGAAAGAAAATGCACAGCGTACTGGTGGATGATCTGGAACATTGCATCATTACCGGCAGCCCGGAGGTAGCAATCCATCATGTATTTAATGGAGTCAACCGGAGCAGATCGGAGGCATATGGCTTTATCGTTCCGCTCCGCCCGGACTGGCACAATATGACGCCGTACAGCGTCCACATGAACCAAGAGTTCGATGAGAGTCTGAAACGCCGGGCACAGGAGTATTATGAGGCGCACATCGGCACTAGACAGCAGTTTATTGCCGAGTTTGGCAAGAGTTACTTATAACGGTACAACAGCCGCAGGGCTTGTACATAGCAACCCGTAGACAGCATCCTGGCACGCCTTACTGTGTTATATATTACCAACCTTTACAGGATGCCATTGGTTTACCGGGAGGGTCGGTCTCCCTCCCGCTCCGGAAGGAGGAAGAGACTTGTCGGACAAGAAGTTGACAGAAATGGAAATCTTTACCAGTGCCTTATACAATGCACTGGGAGTAGGACATAAGAACGCGCAGACCCGCAGGGAGCTGTGCAAGCGGCTTGGATGCAGCGATCGGATGCTCCGCAAGGGAATAGAGATTCTGCGGCTTGATTATGCGATCCTGACCCGTGACGATGGTAAAGGCTATTACCTGCCGGAGACAACGGATGCAGGTCGGGCAGATGCCAAACGTTGGTCTAAGCGGCAGGATCGTCGTGTGCAGGCCATTCGCGCAGCACAGACGGGAGCACTTAAATTTGCGACGGGATGGAAAGAGCCGAAGGGCATATATGGACAGATTAGTATGTTCAGGGACGGAGGACAAGATGGGGAAGATGCAGAGAGAAAAGGGAAAGCGCGGCGAGCGTGAACTTGCGGGCATCCTGCGGGACTATGGATATAACTGCCGCCGGGGTCAGCAGTATTGCGGGACCTCCGGCGATGCGGATGTGATCGGGCTGCCAGACAGGAAAGGAGATGGGCTTGGATGAGTGATAAGAAATCTTTTGTCATGTATGAGAGCTGGGGCGCTGCCATCGAAAAGATGAGCAACGAGCAGGCAGGCGAACTCATTAAAGCGATCTATGCCTACCAGAAAGATCCGGATGCCGTCCCGGAGGATCCGGCGCTGGCGTTTGTGTTCGAGCTTATCAAACAGCAGTTGGACGCAGACAGCCAACGTTACAAAGAAGCGTGTGCCGCCAGATCGGAAGCAGGGAAGAAAGGCGGAAGACCGAAAGCAAATGCTTCTGATAAAAAGCAAATGGTTTCTGCGGAAAGCAAAAAAAGCAAATGCTTTTCTGAGAAAGCAAAAAAAGCTGATAATGATAATGAGTATGATAATGATCTTAAAAAAGAAAACACCATAGATGGTGTTAAAGAAAAGCGCTTCGCGCCGCCCACCCTGGAGAATGTGAGAGAATATTGCCGGGAAATGGGTTACACGAACGTGGATGCAGAGCGCTTTATTGACTTTTACACCAGTAACGGCTGGATGGTCGGTAAGAATCGCATGAAGGACTGGAAAGCAGCGGTTAGAAATTGGGACAGGAGAGAAAAGAATCCGCAGAGGCAGGATGGGGCCGCCGAAGTCGCCAAGAAGAATCGCTTTCACAATCTGGAAGAACATGGTTACGACTACGATGCGATGGTGTGGGGGATGGCGGGCGCAGCGTTACAGGGTGAGGCTGGAAGCACCGTGGAACCTGGTACGGGATGAAAGGAGTTAGAGGACGATGAAAAGCATGGATGAACGCCGGGCAGCCATCAAGAAGCAGCTTCGGGGCGGTAAGAGAAATACCCTTCGGCAGCTTTCGGAGGCGATCGGCGAGGAACTGGAGAGAACCAGAGCTGCGGTAAAGAAAATGTGTGCTTTGGGAGAACTGATTCAGGAGGGTGACGGTGCGCGTGGCCAGAAAGCGGTTTACCTGCTGACGCGTGTAGGCGAGGAGGAAAACGACGAGGACCTGGACAAGCCAGATGATCGTCGGATGGTAGACGGCATCTGGCCGGATGAGCTGGAAAAGACCAGGAACAGGGTGCAGGTCGGGGATTCGCTCAAAGTGATTCAGCTTGCCGATGCACGTACCAAAGGCGAGGTGCGGACCGTGCGCCGGACGGTTCGGGTAATCAGCAAGCACCGGTATCTGGTGCGGACATCCGACGGAAGCAGCAGTACATACGCGGAACTGGCGATGTATTACCGCGGGAAGATTCTGGATCGGCGGTAGTAATGCCGGTGTAGGCGAAGGAGGGAACGGAGAACTGTATGAGAACACGTTATAAAACCTATGCGGATTATGGGATGCTGAAAAGCGATGAAGAGAAAACGCGGGAGCGCTGCCTGAAAGCATCTGCGGAGGAACGGCTTATTATTCTCCAGTGCGCGATCTCTGCGGCTCCGGGACTGGAAATAGCGATATACGATTCGATTACCGGCGGCGCCGGATACCGGACGCTTCTGCGGATGGGGCGGCAGATACCAGCAGGCGAGGATGATTTCTACGCTTACCGCCGTAAAACGCTGGCAGAGATAAACAGATACATGAGACTGCTGGGGAGGTGGAAGGAATGAAGAAAGATGCGGAGGACAGCATTCCCAGGGCGGCAGTGCTGGAGCTGATAAAAGAGATGGGCGGCTGCGATGCGGGCGATGAATATGCCAGAGGATGGGATGATGCCTGTGATGCGTTTTACAAGACTATCATGGAGAGGTTTTAGGATGGATAGAGCAGAAACGACGAAATTTCTTGGAGAGCTGCTGGAATACCAGTATTTGAGCGGCGCCGGGAGGCACTGGGCGAAAGAGGTCAGTATCGATCCGGGATCAGCGCGGACACATCGCCGGATTGACTATATGTTGTTTCAACCAGCGAGGCAGTGCGACATATCAGACATTGAAAAGGGAATCTTTACTTGTTACGAAATTAAGAGCTGCCGGGCGGATGTATTCAGCGGAAACGGGCTGAATTTTATCGGAGAAAAGAATTACATAGTTACCACAATGCAGTGCTATAAAGATATTCAGGAGGAGTATCGAAACGGGCTGCTGAAAGCCCATATCCGCAGTACAAACCCGGAATCATCGACAGAATACGGAATTATGGTGGCTATTCCGAAAACGAGAACGTTGGAGGACGAATTTCAGAATCCGACACTGCTAAGCGGAAATCTGGATAAATGGAAGCTGGTGATCGCTATGAAATGTTTTGCCGGCCGCCGGAAACGGTCAATGGTCGAATTATTGTTTTGTATGTTAAGGAGTGGAAGATGAGATTCAAGAAAGGTGATGTCATAAGACATTTTAAAAGGGAGATGCTCACGGAAGAGCAGATCAAAGAAAATGGAGCTTTATTTACATATGAATTTTTGGGAGTCGCGGAGCATACGGAAACAAAAGAAAAACTGGTGTTATACGCGGCTCTGTACGATGGCGAGTCAATAGGATTGCCGGTACAAAAAGGGATGTTATTTGCAAGACCATATAGGATGTTTTTCAGTGAGGTAGATCACCAGAAATATCCTTGCATTAAGCAAAAATATAGGTTTGAATTTTAAACAAAAAAGGTGGAGAAAATGAAAGTAAAAAGAATGATTAAGTGTGATGTTGATACTTTTAAGGTCGGGGATATTATTAAAATCATACTTACTGATGGCGTGAGGGTGCGGGCTATGGCTGTGCAGCAGGACGATGACGGCATGATTTTCTGCCTGGTTGATTGCCTGCCTAGTGAGTACCCGATGAATAACACTGGTACAAATCAAAGAGGTTACGAAGGGAGTGATCTGCGTAAGAAACTGAATGGTGAGATTCTGAATTCCTTTCCATCAGAACTCAAGATTGTGATGGCTTCATTCGATAACGGCGACCTGCTCCGTCTGCCGACTGAGAAGGAGATTTTCGGTGAGAACTACTACGGTGAGTACGAAAGCCCGTATGTGAAGCAGTGGAAGCCGATGAAGAAGCGCAGAAATCGCATGGCGTTTGATGGTAGCAAGGAAGAGAACTTGCAGTGGTACTGGCTGATGAACAAGGTCAGAGAATCCGCTACTGGCTTCTCCTTTGTCACCAACTTCGGTATTGCGAGCACCAACTACTACGCTTCTGTCTCTAGTGGTGTTCGTCTGGTTTTTAAATTAAGAAATATATTTTGAAGAGGGGATGAATCATGAGCGAAAATTGCGATAGAGCGTGCTGGAACTGCTGGTATGATGAATTTTGCGACTGGCATCCGGCGGGCGATGAGGATGCGTGCGAGGAATTTATATCAGAAGACGAGGCAGAGCAATAAATGGATTTAGAACAGAAATCAATAGAACGAATCAGAATGGCGTCTGAACTGTCACTGTATCATTACAAACAGCCTTTGATTTGTACATACAGCGGAGGCAAGGACAGTGACGTGATGCTGGAATTGTTCAAACGGTCGGGAGTGCCGTTTGAGGTGTTAAATTCCCACACCACTGCGGATGCGCCGCCGACGGTGTATCACATCCGCAAGAAATTTAAGCAACTTGAAGAACAGGGCATAAAAGCGACGATCAAATACCCGCCACTCACAATGTGGCAGTTGATCCCCAAGAAATTACTTCCGCCGACGCGGATAGTTCGGTACTGCTGCGCTGTACTCAAAGAGGGTAGCACCCCAAACCGATTTATCGCAACTGGCGTCAGATGGGCCGAGAGCAAAAAAAGGCAAGGCAGGCAAGAAATCGAGCCAGAGAATTACAAACTTGCTAAAAAGATGCGGACCTTAGACGAAAACGCCCAGGAACGCTTGATTGTAGAACGCTGCGAAATGCGAGCAAGCATGATAGCAAATCCTATATTAGACTGGGAAGATCGGGATATATGGGAATTTTACAACACAGAATGCGGAGAAAGAAATCCTCTGTACGACATGGGGTATTACCGCGTAGGCTGCATTGGCTGTCCAATGGCGGGCAAAAACAGAGAAAAAGAATTTGCTGACTTTCCGACCTATCAGCGAGCGTACATCCGAGCATTTGACAAGATGCTGGAAGCCATCCGTGCAACCGGAAGAACAACGGAATGGAAAACAGGAGAAGATGTATTCCGTTGGTGGATGGAAGATCAGAACATAGAGGGGCAGATGAATTTATTTGCAGATGGATTTTTAAGCGAGGAAGCTAGAGATGATTAACGGAGAACTGATAGTAGACAATTTTGCTGGTGGCGGGGTAAGTTATCGGGTAGATCGTCTGGGCGAGGATGCGGGCGGCAGTTGGGGGTCGCGTAGAAAAATAGAGGGAGGTGGTACCGTTGGATAAAAAGGTGCTGCTGCAGTATTGCGAAGTCATGGAAGAGATAAAAGATATTAGAAGACGCATCCGGGAGCTGGATAAGTTTCTGGAAAACCCGCCGATTGTGGCGGATACAGTAAATGGGAGCAGGGCGGATTTAACGATAGGTCCGATCAAGATAGTTGGTATTCCGGATCCGGTCTATTGCCGAAAGCAGAAAGCCAGAGAGCGATACAGGAAGTTATTGGCTGCAAAAGAGACGGAACTTTTGGAGCTGACTACTCAGGCAGAAGAGTACATAGAGACGATCCAGAGTTCAGAACTGCGGATTATGTTCAGATTGTACTTTATAGATGGTTTGAGCGATCCGAAGGTAGCGTACCGGATGAATCGGATGTTCCCAAAACGCAGAAAGAAGTATACGGACGAGAGTGTGAAGAAACGGAGGCAAAGATTTTTTGAAAAAATTGAAAATGTCCCTCAATGTCCCGATGAAAGGTGCTAATATGGTATCATGCATTCGTGTGACGGCGAATGTGAGAGTTTCACAGTAGCGAAAGCTTCTCCTGAATGTACTTCAACCCCGCTGGAAGATGATCCCGGCGGGGACACCCTGGGGCGTAGCTCAGTCGGTTAGAGCAGCTGGCTTATATCCAGCGTGTCGAGGGTTCAATTCCTTCCGCCTCGATTTTCCGGGTGGCCTCCGGATGAACTGAACACACACTATCTCAGAGAGATTGAGGATAGCTTGCATGGCTAGATCTTGACAGCGGGCGCTTTTGTGCACGGGTGCCCAGCGAAGACTCGAGACATACTGCCGGCAAGATATGTGTATTGCGAGCGTAGCTTAAATGGTAGAGCACTCCGCAGGGAGTAGGTGCAGGTTCAATTCCTGCCGCGGCAATTTGGCGGTTGTTTGGCGGAGCAACACGCCGATCCGCTTGTTTTGCGGTTCTTGGTAATAAATATCCTTTCGAGAATGGCACCTGTCGCGAGATGGGTGCTTTTCTTATCCCCAAAAACAAACACGATTGAGAGGTGGTGGTATGGCAAGAGCGCCGGACGCCAGAGTAGCTCGGGCGAAAGAATTATATCAGCAGGGTAAGAAGCTGGTTGAGATATCGGCGCAGCTTGGAGTACCAGAAGGAACTGTCCGACGGTGGAAACACACCTATGGATGGGATAGCGAACGTTCGGAAAAGAAAAGCGAGCGTTCGAAAAAGAAGAACGAACGATCGGAAAGAGTAAAGAAGGCGGTTGCAGAGGAAGTAGGACAGGTTATGGAGAACCCGGACTTGACCGACAAGCAACGGCTTTTTTGTTTGTATTACGTTCGATGCTTCAACACCACAAGAGCCTACCAGAAAGCGTATGGTTGCGATTATGCAACGGCGGCATCTATCGGATACAGACTGTTGGCGAAAGATGGAGTCAGAGCCGAAATCCAACGATTAAAGCAGGCACGCCTTAACCGTGAGCTTCTGGATGAGTCAGATATCTTCCAGAAATACATGGATATTGCCTTTGCTGACATCACAGATTATGTCGAGTTCGGCCGCGAAAAGGTTCAGGTCATGGGAGCGTTTGGCCCGGTTATGGTGACGGATGAGGAAACAGGGAAGAAGGTACCGGTTACCAAAGTCATCAATACAGTTCGATTCCGGGAGTCCTGCGATGTGGACGGCAGCATCATCGCCGAAGTCAAGCAGGGGAAAGACGGGGCGAGCATGAAGCTGGCAGACCGCATGAAAGCGTTGGAATGGCTGGCAGCTCATATGGACTTAGCCACCGACGAACAGCGGAGCCGGATGGAACACCTGAAAGCCCAGACCGATAAGATAACCGGACAGGGACAGGAGATAGAGGATCTGGATGAGATAGAGGGTGAGATTTATGGCGAGTAAGACGGTTAAGAAGAAAACCATAGAATTTAACTTCTCGGAAAAGCATAAGGAGTACATCCGCCGGTGCCGCGAATGCTCCTATAATGTGGCGGAGGGCGCTGTCCGTGCTGGTAAGACGGTAGACAACATCTTCGCATTCGCTCATGAGCTGAAAACAGCTCCGGATCGAATCCACCTGGCAACCGGATCGACGGTCGGAAACGCCAAGCTGAACATCGGGGACTGTAAC
>JBNMLY010000008.1:0-38832 GCA_050875065.1 Otoolea sp.
AATATCTGCGAAATGCGCTCCATTCCGAGGCTGTAGCGGCATAAATCACTATTTTGTTAGCTGAAATATTGAATTTTCAAGGTGCGAATCCCATTTTAGGTATGGGAAGTCTTAGTGAATAAAATGACACGGCTGCCCGCAGCCCGGAACTACTTACCGATTCCGCTCTGCCCGAACAGCCGTGTCATGTTTCATTTATGCCTGTCTTTTCTTTCCGATTTCTGCCCCCGATACAGTTCTGCCACATTTCACACAAATTTGGCACATCTCATCTTCCAAATCGGTTCCCTGCAATCTTCCGCTGTAATTCCGCCTCCATCAAACAGGTCATTTTCATTTTTCTCTACTTCAGATACCCGCGCAGCTTCACATATTCTTTGATCAGCTCCACCGTCTCATCCAGTCCAAAGCGGGTCGTATTGATCGGAAGATCATAGTTCTTCATATTTTTCCAGTCATTGCCGGTAAAATATTTATAATAATTCTTCCGCTCATTCTCGATTTTCTTGATGCGTTTTTTCGCCTTTTCCTCGCTGATGCAGTCCACTTCCATCACGCGCTGCACACGGCGCACCCGATCCGCATAGACAAAGATGCGGACCAGATTTTCGATCTCCTCGTCCTGATCCAGCACATAGCCGGCCGCACGACCTACAAATACGCACGGTTCCTGCTCTGCCAGTTCCCGCATCACCATCGCCTGGAATTTAAACAGGTTGTCCGGCGAAGTCACATCGCCTTTCAGGGACGGTTTTCCGAACACATCTGCCTTTTTCGCACCAGCCAGACGGTGAAGCAGGTTGTTTCCCGCTTTTTCATCCGCCAGACGGAAATATTCTTCTCCGACTGCACTCTTCTCCGACGCCATCTTTAAGATCTCGTCATCATAGAAATGAAGTCCCAGCTCCTCTGCCAGCTTGCGGCCCACGATACGTCCGCCGCTTCCGTATTCTCTCTCGATTGTGATAATCAGATTTTTATTTCCCATAAAACACCCCGCCTTTCCGTGTTCTAATTTTTAGATTCGCTCACTCACACAGATTGCACCGTGCGGGCGGATACTCATGCGGTATACATTGCCCTTTCCGGTTGCATTTTCGATATATTCTGTATACTCATCTACCAGATCGTTCGGGATCATCGCCATGATCACGCCGGCAAATCCACCGCCGTGAACCCGGCACGCGCCGCGCCCCTTCTTCGCGATAAACAGCTCTGTCAGCGCCAGCGCGATGCTGATGCCCTGCTCCTGTACGTTGGCTGTCGTGTATACATTCTGAAGCCATTTCCAGGAAGAATTGCCCGAAGCGGTAATTCCCTCCAGAAAAGCTGCAAAATCATTTTCGCGAAGCGCTTTTACTTCTTTCTCCACCCTCTTATTTTCCTCAAAGAAATGGAACGCACGCATCACGGAGCGGTCTCCCGCAAATGCACGCACTTTCGGCAGGTTTGCGATCACCTCTTCCTCGGTAATCTCCGCGCAGACCTCTTTTCCAAAGTACTGTGCCACTTTTTTCATCTCGTTCGGTACGGAAGAATAGTCCGCGCTCAGATCGGCGTGGCCTTTTCCGGTATTCACAATCATCAGGCTGTGATCCTGTGCGCCGAAATCGAAATCAATCTTCTCTACAACCGGCGTCTCCGGATTCTTGAAATCGATGGTAATCAGGCCGCCGACCGCACATGCCATCTGATCCAGCAGACCGGACGCCTTGTTCCAGAACTTGTTCTCCGCATATTTTCCGATGTGCGCGTAAGTGACAACGTCCATTTTGCCCTCGTTGAACATCGTATTCAGCATGGAACAAATCAGCATCTCATAAGAAGCCGAGGAGCTGACGCCCGCCGCACTGATGACATTGCTGGTGATGTACGCGTCAAATCCGCCGACCTTATAGCCTCTCTCCTCGAAGCCCTTTAAGATGCCCTTTGTCAGATCGATGGTGCCGCTCATGCCCGCACTCGGTTTTAAATCGCTTAAATGAATGCTGAAATTCTGATGAAATGTCTCGCTTAAAATACGGATCGTGTCGGTTCCGTTCGGTGCCGCCGCGCCGACGCAGTCCAGATTGATGCTGCCGGCCAGCACCTTGCCGTGATTGTGATCGGTGTGGTTGCCGCTGATCTCCGTCCGTCCCGGCGAAGTAAACAGCTTGATATCGCGTTCCCCATACGTTTTCTCAAAGCGCTCTGCCACATGACGGTAACGCGCCAGGTTTTCCTCCGCTTTTTCCGCCCCGTATAATTCGGCCATCAGCACTTTTGTTTTCTCAGATTCCAACTGTTTCAGTGTTTCTTTGACTGACATATCCCTTCTCCTTTTCCCCAGATACTTATTACAGGCTTTTTCCAATATTTTACATTTCAAATCATTCAAAATTGCTACCTTCACTTTATCATGCGGCTCTTTCGCTTGCCAAAGTGCCACTCCGTGAACAATATCAGACATTTCCCTTTTTATATGATTTTTGTATTTAGTATCATTATAACATTTTCCTCAAAATGCCTCAATACGATATTCTTTCGTGTGTTTACAAAATGCTGTGGTTCTGGTAAGCTTTCTTTTATATGTAACCGCTTTCTTTTTCAGCATGAGCAGGCATCCGTGAAATTTTTTTCATTTGCCTTCGACAAAAAATGTTTGTCCCAGTCAATCTGCAAACCGGCAGAATTGTTACATATTCTTTTTTTAATATAGGAGTTTATAGGAGTTCGTATGAAACAAAATACCCAAACATACATATCATTACCTGAAACATTCCATCCTGAACCCGCTGCCCCCGGCAATCCACCGAATTCTTCCGTCCCCCGCCACTACTCCGACGGACGTCCCTACTATTCGCTAAACGCCTGGCTGAAAGACCAGTTCGGACAGAAAATCTATAAGCTGGCACTCGACGGCGGCATGACCTGTCCGAACCGTGACGGGACCCTGGGAACAGGCGGCTGTATTTTCTGCAGCCACGGCGGTTCCGGCGATTTTGCCGAACCTGCGCACACCTCCGTGACCGAGCAGATCGAGGCAGCCAAGGCGCGTGTTTCTAATAAAATAAAGGACGGAAAATATGTGGCATATTTCCAGTCCTACACAAATACCTATGCGCCTGTCTCCTATCTGGAGCCGCTTTTTTCCGAAGCAATCGCCCACCCGGATGTCGTCGCCCTGTCCATCGGGACCCGCCCGGACTGTCTGCCGCCGGAGGTTCTTAAGCTTCTCGCCCGTTTAAACCGCAGAAAGCCGGTCTGGGTGGAACTGGGACTTCAAACCATCCACGAAGAAACCGTCGCCCGCATCCAGCGCGGTTATTCTCTTCCGGTCTTTGAAAACGCCGTCCGGGAACTGAACGCCGCCAGCCTGACCGTCATCGTCCACGTCATTCTGGGACTTCCCGGGGAGACAAAGGAGCAGATGCTCGATACCGTCCGCTATCTGGCAGATTTCCAGCCCTCCATCGACGGCATCAAACTCCAGCTTCTCCACATCCTGCGCGGCACGAAACTGGCCAAACTCTACGAACAGGAGCCGTTTTCGGTCTTTTCGATGAACGAATACATCGATCTGCTGCTCCAGTGCATCCGCCTGCTGCCGCCCGATATGGTCATCCACCGGATCAGCGGTGATGGGCCGAAAAAACTGCTGATCGCACCGGAATGGAGCGGAAATAAGCGGGCGTTTTTGAATGCGTTTTCAAAGGCGCTGCGGGAAAACGGGTGTTTTCAGGGACAGGATTTCTCGAATTGATTTCTTACTGCACCTGCACATTTCCATTCTCATCGATCTGTACGCCTGTCGAAAGCCCCTGTATCTTCTGATAAAACGTGGCTTTCTTCCCCGCGTCCAGCTCTCTCGTATATCCCGCTGATGAAGTCGCCGGCACCAGCGAAAGTGCCGTCTCTCCCTGCGCATCCACCGACGCCTGCACCAGCATCGTCTCCGGGATCGAACTTCCGAATACAAAATTTCCCAGGCTGTATAGGATCCATTTTCCCTGGTACGGCTCAATCCCCTGCAGCACGTGCGGATGACTGCCGACTACCAGATCCGCCCCCGCATCGATATACTGATGTCCCATCTCCCGCTGGTACGCCTCCGGCTGCGTGTTCCGCTCGATGCCCCAGTGGACATAGACAACCAGATAATCACACTCTTTCTTTACCTTCTGGATCTCCTGCACGACCGGAGCCGTATCATACGCCGAAAACATTCCCGGATGCGACGGTCCTGCCGCCCATCCGCCCGTTGGGAAGACGCGCGAGACACCCAGAAAACCGATCTTTTTCCCATTTTTCTCGATAATCTGCGGCTGCTTCGCCTCTTCCATGTTTTTCCCGGCTCCGACGTGCAAAATCCCGGCGCCATCCAGCGTATCACACGTATCCAGAAGCGCATCTGTGCCATAATCCAGCGCATGGTTGTTCGCCACCGTCACGATATCCGGTCCGATCTCCTGTAAAATGGACACACGGGACGGCGATACCCGGAAGGTAAACTGCTTATCCACCGCCTGCGTTCCCCGCTCACTGAACGGGAATTCCAGATTTGCCATGAAAATATCCGATTCCGCGATCGTCTCCCGTAAGCCTTCTCCGAGGACACCGCCGATGCCGCCTGCACGGTCATAGGCATTCAGGACATGGCTGGAAAAATAGATATCCCCGGCAAACAACAGCGAACACACATCTGAATCATTTTCCCCCGGATTTGCCGCAAGTTTTCCGGATGCCTCCTGCCCCTGCATTTCCACACCCGGTTCTGCGCCATCCTCTTGTTCCGGCTCCATCGGCTCGTCAGCATCCGTTTCAGAACCGGCATTTTTTTCTGATACCGTCTCATCCTTTGGCTCCAATGAGATAGTCTCCTTCCATATGGAACCTCCCGCCTGACATCCGCCAAGCAGAAGCGCCATTCCCGCTAAGATTCCAACTCTGGATAAAAGAAATGCCGTCCGATATCTGAACGGCATTTTCGTGCATTTACTAAAAAATGTATGCTTCATTTTTCCTCAATCAATCGCAGCCGTCCGGCGTTTTCCCCTTTCCAACTGCCATCACTCACTCTTTCTACAGTGTCATAACGATTCCGCCGTCGCCCGCATAAACCGTCGCAACGCCAGCCGTGTTCGTAATCACAACTTCACGGAACTTAGCCCGCTCACACATGATTTTTTTCACATGTTCGGCGCGTTCCGGGTTGTTGCAGTGTGCGATCACCAGACGTTTGCCCGCGGTATCACCGCCCTCTTTGCAGGCAATCTCCGCCATCCGGTCGAGGGCCCGGGTCATGCCGCGCGCCTGGTCAAGTTTGATGATCGTACCGCTGTCCGCGCCCATCACCGGCTTGATATTGAGCGCCGATGCGATAAAGGCGGTCAAACCGGTGAGACGGCCATTTTTCTTTAAGAAATCGAGCGTCTCGATGACGAAATACGTGTTCATCGAATCCCGGTATGCCTCCGTCTGCTTGCAGATCTCCTCAAACGGAAGTCCTTTCTCGCAAAGATCCCGGATAAACAATGCAATATTCAATTCGCCCGCCGACGCCGACAGAGAATCAATGACTGCAATCTTCTTTCCGTCCGTTCCGTGCTCCTCTTCATACAGGCGTTTTGCCAGCGCCGCCGAGTTATAGCAGCCGCTCAGATGGTTCGAAAGCGTCACTACAAAAATATATTCTGCCTCGCCCTCAAACGCCTCCTTGAAGCTCTCCGGAGACGGACACGCTGTTTTCGGGCATTCCGGGCTTGCTTTTACCTTGGACAGAAACTCTTTCTGGTTAAATGTCTCGTCATCTGTTACCTTGTAATCCCCTACCTGCAAGGTCAGTGGAATCATCTGAAAATGCGGATCCCGTTTCAGTTCCTCCGTCAAATCCATGCAGCTATCACCGATAATTTTATATAACATAACGTCCTCCCGTTACGCAATTCACATCACGTAGTATTCATTACTATTTATTATAGTAATCACACAGTAGGAAGTCAAGCAGATTCCCGTGAAATCCGCGACAAACACAGGAATGATTGCTGTTCACGTACACGTGTCCAGTAACGGAATTTGAAGTGCCTGCCTATGAACAATAAGTGCCCCCATCATCTCGATAAAAAAAACGCCATCGTAATCACACTCACCAGAATAAACGCCCCCGTTCCCAGATTGAGGTACATCGCCCCGCAGATATTCCGGAATGTCACGCCCTCCGGAAGTGCTCCCTCTGACAACCGGATCTTCCGGAAATTGAAAATCAGAAGAATAAACGCCCCTATTACCGTGCAGCCCATGAAGCCAACCATCAAAAATGTGATAAAGAGCGACAGAAATGTATCCTGCATTCCGATCACTGCCATTATTAACGACCAGTTGTTGATCAGGATATGCAGCAGACAATTATACCGCATCCGTCCTGTCCGGACCGCCACATAGCCAAGAATCACACCGATCACCGCCGCATAGAGAAACTGCGTCACATTTCCGTGCATCAGACCAAACATCAGCGCCGTGTAGGTGATCGCCGCCTTATCTCCAAAGCGGCGCAGACGGTTTAAGAGTTTCCAGCGGAAGATATACTCCTCAATGAGCGGCCCTAAAAAACCTACATACAGAACCATCATCGGTGAAAGTGAATCCAGCATCTCATTGACTGGGTTCATCGCAGACGCATCGCCGCCGCTGGTCGCTGCCACCGCATCGTTAATCACATTTCCCAACAGATTAAAAATAGTTCCAAAGCCCTGTGCCAGCACAAAAAACGCACAAAACTGCAGGAAGCTGATTTTCTTTTTCTCCACATGCTCTGCCGGAACCAGCCACAAAAGCAAAAACACAAACGGAAGAACCAGCGCATAGATTACCAGTGTGCTGCCGCCGTCCTCATACCATGCTGCATTGACCATCCGGTTTAAAAATGCCCCGATCGCGCCGCTGTCCGCCCATACATTACCTGCCACTTCCAAAAGCACGCTGACTAACACCGTCATCACGCTAAAAAACGCCAGCGCCCAGCCGAGGACGTTGCAGACGCGGCGCACCTCTCGGCGGCAGTTTTTTCGGATTTGTTTCGGATCCTGAACCTCATTCTGTCGCTCCGGTTCCGTTTCCACACCATTTCCTTCTGTCTCCTGCTGCCAGCGATCCCTTTCGTTCCAGTTTTCCTCTCCCATTGCCTCTCCTTCATCATTCAGGTTTTCCGTTCCCGGAAAATGCCAGTTTTATCTTCCCGTACTTTCTATCACACGGCGCGCCTTTTCTTCCTCTGCTTTCCGCACGTAAAACAGGTATTCCTGTTCCGCTCCCGTATTTTCTCCCGCACTTCCAAGCATCGCCCGCTGATTGCCGGAAAGCACACCCGATTTCAGGCGATTCTGCACCTTGACCTGATACTCAATTCCCGCCTGTTCCAGCCGCTCCCGGATCGCCGCCTGCCGTTTCATATCAAATGTTGCTGCAACCTGCTTCCATCCTCCGATTCCAAGCATACACGCACCTCCCCGTCAAGTCTGAAAATACCTTGCTAAGTGCTCCCATTATACTATAAATACTAAATTCTTGAAATAGTGAATCCCATTTGCTCTCACAACAAAAGAGCTGCCACATTTACGTGTAGCAGCCCCATTATTGTATCATATATGATATTTTATCATATGTTCCATTCAAACATTTCCAGGCCAAATGCCCTTAGTTCAGCATCATACCCATAATCTCATTCGACCGTGCGATAAACTTCGTCATGCGCTCCGGTGTCAGAGTACCGTGGCTGAGCTGTGCCAGGTCGTAAAGCTGTTCGCAGATCTTCGGCGTATTCTCGCTGTCTGTGTGCTCTAAGACATACTGAACAAGCTTGTTGTTTGCGTTGAGTACCAGAACCTCTCCGCTGCCGCCGAACATGGAAGCATCCATGCCCATGTTGTACATCTTCATCATATCCTGCATACGACGTGTCTCCTCTGACAGAGTAATCATCGAAGAAATCTCGGCATCTTTCAGCTTCTCAACCTTTACCTGCAGCTTATCATCGCCCAGCGCTTTCTTGAAGGTCTCTGTCAGCGTCTCTTCCTGTTTCTTGAGCGCTTCCTTATCCTCTTCCTTCACTTCCTCACGCAGCGTGTCATTGACATCGGCATCAATACGCAGGAATTTCAGGTTCTCATGTTTCTGCTCTTCCTGGCTAATGAACGGGTTGTCGATGTTGTGGTTCAGGATGATTGCATCCTGGCCATTGGCCTTGAACATATTGATGTACTGGCTCTGTGCTTTCTCATCCGTTACATAGTAGATCTGGTTCTCGTGGCCTTCCTCTTTTGCCTTGTCCATGCAGTCCTTCAGAGTCAGATATTTGCCGTCCAGATTCTTGTAAATGATGTAGTCATCCATCTTCTCAGCAAATTTTTCGTCTTTTAAGCAGCCAAATTTGATGAACGGAGCAATATCATCCCAATATTTCTCGTACGTCTCACGATCCGTCTTGCACATACCGGTCAGCTTGTCCGCTACCTTCTTGGTGATGTAATCAGAAATCTTCTTTACAAATCCATCATTCTGCAGCGCGCTTCTGGATACGTTCAGCGGCAGATCCGGGCAGTCGATCACGCCCTTTAAGAGCATCAGGAACTCCGGAATAACTTCCTTGATATTATCCGCGATAAATACCTGGTTGTTATACAGCTTGATGGTACCCTCGATGCTTTCGTACTCCATGTTGATCTTCGGGAAGTACAGAATACCTTTCAGGTTAAACGGATAATCCATGTTCAGGTGAATCCAGAACAGCGGTTCCTTGTAGTCCATAAATACCTTGCGGTAGAATTCTTTGTACTCTTCCTCTGTGCACTCGTTCGGATGCTTGTTCCACAGCGGATGAACATCATTCAGCGCCACCGGACGTTTCAGAATCTTGTATTTTTCAGTTCTCGGAGATACCTCAACGGTCTCTTTCGTGCCGTCCTCTTTCTCCTTCTCCTCGGTCTTTGCTTCCTCGACCACTGTCTCAACGATGGTATCCTTATCGGTCAGCTGATCCTTCTCGATCGTCTCATACTCCGGCTCTGCGGTTGCATTTTTCAGGTAGATCTCAACCGGCATGAAGGAGCAGTATTTCTGGATAACTTCACGCGCACGGTACTCGTTGCAGAACTCGGTGCTGTCCTCATTTAAGTAAAGGGTAATCTTCGTACCATTGCCTTCCTTATCGCCCTTATCCATCGCAAACTCAGTGCCGCCCTCGGACTCCCAGTGAACCGGCTCTGCGTCTTTCTTATAAGAAAGAGTATCGATCGTAACCTTATCAGCTACCATAAATGCCGAATAGAAGCCTAAACCGAAATGACCGATGATCTGGTCTTCGTTTGCCTTGTCTTTATACTTTGCCAGGAAATCCTGTGCACCGGAAAATGCAATCTGGTTGATGTACTCTTCCACTTCCTCAGCGGTCATACCGATACCATTATCCTCGATGGTGATCGTCTTATCTTCGGAATTAACGGTAACCTGGATTTTATATTCTGTATTTTCCGGCTCTTCATACTCGCCCATCAGCGCCAGCTTTTTCAGTTTCGTGATTGCGTCGCATCCGTTGGAAATCAGCTCACGATAGAAAATATCATGATCCGAATAAAGCCATTTTTTAATGATCGGGAAAATATTCTCGCTGTTAATTGATAAACTTCCTGTCTTTGCTGCCATATCTAACACTCCTTTTTATTGCAAAACGCAGCGGATACCCGCTTTCGGAAATGACCCCGGCTGTTTTTCTCTGCCGCTTCCAGGCCTGCTATCCGGCTGCGTATATATGCATTCATACGATTTTTAGTCTGTGATTCCCATCACCGTGACTCTTATTTTAATACCAGCGATCCGAGATGTCAATAGAAAATTAGCACTCATTTTTATTGAGTGCTAATAAAATTTTTATAAACTGAAAGCCAAGTTAAATCTTCTCTCCACATCAAAATTCTTATTTTTCAAAATCGCAGATGCAGATCTCACAAATTTCCAGCAAAAAAATTCTCCGTTTTGACAATAAGAAGTCACTTGCACCCATCTTCTGCCTGCGATACAATAGAAATTACGCTGCTGTTTCTACATACACAGACAGCAGCGAATTAAGTATCTTAGCGAGGATTCCTATGATTGCCTGCAACATCTGTGACATAAAATTATTTACCCAGAAACTCTTTATCGGTGAAACATTTGACCGATTTCTGCTCAAGGAAGCGGAGATCGTGACATTCAATACCTTTTCCATCGACGGACGTGTCCACAAAAGCTTCTATTCAGAAGAAGAGCTCACCGAAGGGCAGATTGAAGACTATTCCAGTTGGAAAACACTTCGCCCATTCTGTTTTTCCCTGATAAAAGGAAAAAAGCTTCCGGAGCGCTTCTCTATCATCCTGAAGCTTCCGAAAGCTGCCACCGAACAGTTTCTGACTGCCCGCAAAAGCCAGTGGCTCCCGGAGCAGGTCGGCGGACTGTTTTTTAATATTCATTATGAAAACCAGCATCTAAGCTGCGTCACCGGGCTGTCGCTCAACCAGTTTACCTTGGATAAGACGCTGGAGCGCGAGTGGGATGAGTCGATCCGGGCGTTTTTGAGAAAAGAAGAGCTGCCGTTTGAGGAATAGATTTTTATATTGTTTGTGATATATATTTCTTGACAGTCACACATTAATAATCTAAAAAGAATGTGTGATTGTCAAACCTATCCTCCAAACACACACTCTTTTCTCGCAAATCACTTTTTATGTAACGCTTCAAAATCTCTTCCGCAAAAAAGGATGTGCAGCCGCTCCCAAAGTGAACTGCACATCCTTCCTCTATCCTATATTCACTTTATTCCATCATCAATGTGTCGCCACATAATATCCCAGTGTCGCTGGGACTGCCTTATTCTGATCCCAGATTGCCGGATATTCTGAGAAAGATACCGGGCAGGTGGAACGTCCTACCTCTATCGTGATACCAGGAATGCCTGCTGCCTGCTGTAACCAGTCTTTCAAACCGCCGACGCCCTTGCTTCCGAGAATCGAATAACCATTCAACGCATGAACGGCGTTTGCCATCGCCTGGGATTCTGCCGCTTTCTGGTTGTTTTGTGTATCCCAGTAAATAACATTTCCCATCGCATGATAGTTGATAACCGCATTGAATCCAGTTCCCTGAATCAGGTTCGCGATCGCCTGGCTCTCCGACTCGGAAAGCGGGTTGGTTCCTTTGTAACCATTCGCAGACGGATGGGTTAAAGATACATTGATGCCCTCCCAGTTTGCTGCAAAATTATAGTTCAGATCCACGCCGCGCGCATTCGCTTTCCAACGTCTCATATATTCTTCATAGCTAACCGTTGTCCGGCTGGACGCCTTGTCCGCCGCATACGCCGCCTGCATCGTCTGACGCAGTTCCGCCGACTGGATTCCACTTTCTCCCATCTGACTGATCGTAACACCATCTGGATTCAGCATCGGCACGAAATGAAATGCTACCTGTCCCAACGTATTCGAAAGCGGCTGCGTCAGATAAGTTCCATTATTTGCAAGTCCTGCTGCCAGATACTCCATCTGCTGCATCAGAAGCGGCACAACGATATATTCTCTCGCATGAATCGCCCCCTGGAACAAAATCTTCTTCGATGCATTCGGATTGCCGACAATCACATCATAGATATCACGGCCATCCGCCGTTTTTCCGATGGAATTTACGCGTACCTTACCCGGATAACGACTCGCCAGTGCTGAAATATCGCTGACCATTTGTGTATATGAATATTTATCAACCGGGTTGACAATCGGATTAATTAATGTTTGATTGTAATAGGAACTATCTGCCCCCGTCGCTGCATTGGTATCCATTCCCCCCGCCGTACTATCGGCCGTATTTCCCGCTGGTCCCCCCGGTCCCACCACCGTCGTCGCCGCTGCCGAATCATCTGCCGGACCAGCATAAGCCGTAACCATAAACAAACTGTTGCATGCAACAGACAAGGATAAACAAGTTGCCAATGCGCCATTCCGTAAAAGACGCTGAACTTTATTTCGCTGATTCATTCTCATATCTCCTTCTGGATCTCACTGAAACTCTTACAAACAATGTTTCTATTATAAAAGTCCCCCTGTCGAATGTCAACGAACTGTGCAAAACTGAAAGAAAAAAGAAAGATACTATTTACAATTTATGGCAATCATCAGCAGACAAATTTTTTCTCCAAATCCACAGAAATCCGGTTATCGCAAAATCAAAATTCATTTTAACTTGCCCAAAATCAGCACTACTGCCGTGATAATAAGAACAACGACGAAAATTCCCGCCATTCCTTTTCCCATGATTGCCAGCGAAATCAAAAAATTATTCCACATCCGATATTTTCCTCCATCTCAAAAAATTGGCGACCTAACTCATCACTAAAATAACTAGAATGCAGTGTGCCAGTGATTCAAGCACCGCTTTCTTATTCCATTTTTATCTGCCAGACAGACCCATATTACAAATACTGGCTCACCAGCTTAATCACCAGTCCGCCAGCGATCACCGAGGCGATCTGCCCCGATACATTCGCACCGACCGCGTGCATCAAGATAATATTTCCTTTTTCTTCCTCCGTCGCCAGCTTCTGCACCACGCGGGACGACATCGGGAATGCGGAAATGCCCGCCGCCCCGATCATCGGATTGACCTTGTTTTTCAAAAACAGGTTCATCAATTTAGCAAACAGCACACCACCGATCGTATCAAAAATAAATGCAATCAGACCGATTCCCATAATCAGAAGCGTATCGACCCGCACAAACGCGTCCGCACGCATACTGAACGAGATCGTAATGCCAAGCAGCAGAGTGATCAGGTTTGCCAGCTCATTCTGTGCCGTCTGGGAGAGTGCCGGGAGCACGCCGCACTCGCGGATCAGGTTACCAAACATCAGGAACCCGACTAGCGCCACCGATGCCGGAGAAATGAGTCCGACAATGATCGTAACCACAATCGGAAACACAATCTTCGTCGTTTTAGATACATTTTTCGGACTGTAATTCATGTGAATCCGGCGTTCTTTTTTCGTCGTTACCAGACGGATCGCAAACGGCTGGATGATCGGCACCAGCGCCATATAGGAGTAAGCCGCCACCGCGATCGCCCCCACATAGTTGGAGTGCATGATCTGTGAAACCAAGATGGATGTCGGCCCGTCCGCCGCTCCGATGATTCCGATGGACGCCGCGTCCTTCAGTTCAAATCCCATCAGTGACGCCACGCAGATTGCAAAAAAGATACCAAACTGCGCCGCCGCCCCGAATAAAAACATGATCGGCTGAGACAGAAGCGGTCCAAAATCAATCATGGCCCCGATTCCGATAAAAAGCAGGATCGGAAGTGCCTCCGACGCGCCGATCGTCGTCTCAAACAGCCACTCTATGATCCCCGGCGTCTCTCCGATGCCCTCCGTCACCTGGTTAATCACGCCGGATAACGGCAGGTTTACCATGATTGCGCCGAATCCCATCGGCAGAAGCAACGCCGGTTCGTATTCTTTTTTGACCGCCAGCCAGATCAAAAGCCCGCCGATCAGATACATCACGATCTGCCGCGGCGTGATCGCCATGACACCTTCCCATAAAAATTCCATATTGTTCCTCCTGTCATTCTATTTTTTCAAAAAAGTTCCAGACTTCTGGATTTTCGCACCAAGATGCGGTTACTCTGGCAGCTATCTTTCCCCGTACCAAACTTTCCTTTGTTTTCCTATGAAACAAAAAAAGACTTTCAGCATACGTTTATTCACATATGCTAAAAGTCTTGTTCCTTCCATCTGAATCACACGGCCCGCATTTCATTTACCCAAACACACGACCATATGACCTATACAAGGCCTGTAACCATGAGGCATTCTTTCCTCAGGGTCTGTTGGTTACACGGTTATAACTACTCCCTTTTAACGCGACCATCGTATCATACGATTTTTTCCCCGTCAAGGTCAAATGAAACATTTTGCGTAAAGAAAATGAAAAGAATGTTTCTGACACACACATGAGCAAGAATAAAGAAGCTCATCCATGCCTTTCCTTTTCCATTCTGCAAACATTTGACCTGCTATGCCTCCGCCGGCATATTGACACCCGCGATCTTGATATTAACCTCAAGAACCATCAATCCGGTCATATTTTCAATCGCTGTTTTTACTTTATCCTGTACCTTCTCACTGACAGCCGGGATGCTGTAACCATATTTCATATTTAAGGACAGATCTACAATCACATGATCCTCGGTTACGGTTACCTTCACGCCCTTGCTCAAATTCTTCATGCCGAGCTTTCCAACCAGCTCATTTGTGATATTGCCAGCCATCGAATCGACGCCTTCTACCTCCGTCGCCGCCAGACCCGCGATGATCGCCACTACCTCATCCGCAATCTTCACTTCTCCGACGCGATCCTTTTCATATACGATATGGGTGCTTCTATCTTCTGCTTCTCTCGCCATTCCAAATCCCTCCTGACCACTTTCATGTACGCCCGGAATCTTTTTTCTCACAAAAGCAAGTGCCCAAAAACCTCCGAGAATACATTTCAATTAAGTGTTCTTATTATACCAAAAATACGGGCGTTTGCAAAGGCATTTCCAATCTGAATCTCTTTAATCATTGCAGTTCACACGTTGTGCAAACTGTAACAGAATTTTGCTGATGCTTCGCATTACAAATCAGCAACCCCCGCTGCCACTACGTTATCTTACGGCACTTTCGGCTCCAAAAGGTGCCTACCTGTGAACCGAACCCTTTAGTCTCCCAGATTTAAAAGGGATATCACAATATTTTCTGCCGATACCTCTGTTTTCCGTTTTACAATATCTTCAATCTGCGCGCGCTGCGGATCGGTGATGGACGGTGCGTTGACAACGACATCCACTTTTCCGTCGGTAATGCTGACAACCGGATCAGCAAACCCCTTCGCCATCAGAAGCGTTTCCGCCGCATTTTCTTTTTCTGCAATCGCATTTAGCGCCAGCATATCCTGAACGGCTGCCTCTTTTGCCGCCGCATCCAGATTTTCATTGTTAATCAGGGAGTTCAGCGCCTCCCGGTTCTTGGCGCGGATCTGTTCACGGCTGAGCTGTACATTGGCTATGTACTCCGCCACGCCGGTTCCGCCCGTCAAAACCGCCTCGCCCGGATTATCGGCTGCCGGATTGTCTGCCGATGCATCTTCCCCATCCGTCGTCCCCTGCGCCGTGCTGTCCTCGCTTCCCGCTGCCAGCGGATCGCCCTCGCCCGGATCATCGAGACTTGCAATCTCCTCATACTCGCCGTCCGCCACGCTTCCGGACACCGCCTGATTTTCTGAGAATATATCTTTATCGGAAATCTCCGTCGCACCGGCTTCATACGTGTCCGTTCCCGGCACATCGGCTTTTCCGGCATAGTTGAGATACCCGGCCGCCGCAATCATGATCGCCAGCGTCGTGATGATGATCTGATTTCTCCTGAAAACACGTTTCATCTTCATTCTCATATTTGCATACTCCTTTATTCCACCCGCTTTAATACTTTTATTTTATGTGCCGGAAGTCCGAATAATGCCTGCATCGCTTCCGAAATTTCCTTCTGTACCGATGCATTCCCGCCCCCCTGCGCGCTGATCACAACGCCGGAGATCTCCGGTGCCAGCTCTTTTTCAATCACCGGTTCCCCGCTTCCAGAACCGCCTGCCAGCACAGTGCTCTCCCGCAGCGATTCCTCCGCCTGCTGCCGCGTACCGCCCGAAGAATCCGTCTCAGAGGTGGTGGCCCGGCTTCTCTCCTTATCCACCCGAAGCACCTTCTCCGAAGAAGAAGACAGTGTCAGCATCACATCCACCTCGCCCACACCGTCCACATTCTTTAAAACGTCCCGGATCCGCTGTTCCAGGCGAAGCTCATAGAGGCGGTTAGTGTCCTGTTTGGATGTGCTGGTCGTCAGACCTGTTTCAATCTCCGAACAGCTTTCTTCCAATCCGCTTGTTTCAGCACTATTTATCTGAGTATTGTTGAAATAATTCATTCCTGTCCCGCTCTTCGACCAGCTTTCCCCAGACTGCCCGACCGCATTTCCACTCGTCTTCTTCCCAAACGGCGCATATAAGATCAGAATTGCCAGCCCAAGCACCAGCAAAATCAGCCATTTTTCGTTCCGTTTGACCCATTCCTTGTCAAGGTTCCATCCTGACTTCCACATGATCCGCCTCCACCTGATAAAACGATGCCAGCCGCTGCTGAAGCTCCCAAATCTTCTCCCCATTCATCCAGGAAACTGCCTGCGCGGCGGCGGGTTGCTCCTGCTGACGTTCCGGTTGTTGCCCATCCTGTGGCTGTCCCCCCTGCTTCTGCTCCTGTTCAAAAGGTATTTCTATCGGAGAAATTTTTTCTATTTCAATCATTGAACCCTGATTCTCCCCGTTTCCTGCCCGCTCGCTTTTTACAGACTCTTCCTGAATCTCACTTTTTGCCCTTCCTGTGCTATTCTGCTTTCCCATTCCATTCGACCCTCTATTTCCCATATTTTCTCCATCCGCCACGTTCTCCGTGCCCTGCTTTGCCTCTTCACCCACCTCACTTCCCGCCACATACACCTTCACACTCCGCACCGATGCGAATTGCTCCGACTCCAGATCTTTCTCCAGCTCTACGTCCGCCTTTTCCACGGAAAATCCTGCTTCTGCTGCCACCCGCACAGCCTCCTTGGACGCCTCCGCCTCATACTGGCTCAAAACCATATTTCTGCGCTGCACCTCAATCTCATCCATCTTACTTTTCAGCTCGCCTGCTTCATTTTCAAACGAAAGCGATGTAAACAGATAATTCAGCCGTTCCTCCAGCCGCAGTCCGTCCGTCAACGGTTTCAGCACAATCAGAAGCAGAATACAGCCTGCAAACAGACGGATATATTTTTCATACTTATGTGTGGGCAAAAGCCCGGTGAGAACCGTTAAAAACACCAGATAACTAACGATATTTCCCGCCCAATGTGTGATCGCTCCCATCTCTTTCCTTTCATAAATTGTCGCTTTTCCATTCAAGTTTTTCATACGGTTTTCCCATTCTTCCTACCCCGCAAAATATGCCGCATTCGTGCTCGCACACACCACCGCGATCGAAAGCGCAAACAAAACCACCGCCGAACCGGCCGCTACCAGCAGAAAATAAAAGCCCTTCGACACCGCACCGACCGCCTCTACCACCCGGCTGTCGCTGACCGGCTGCAAAAGCGCCGCGCTTCCCTGACAGCCCAGATACAAAATCAGAAGCTTTACGAGCGGCAGAAGCGACACAGCCGCCAGCACAAGCACGGCTCCCACACCCACCGTATTTCGAATCAGGGCGCCGCTTCCCAAAAGTACCTGCGACACCGCCGCCGCGCCCTGTCCGATTCCCGGTATCAGGCTGACCGCCCGGCGAAGCGCCGTCTGACGCACCGAATCCGTGTACGGCGCAATCATTCCCTGCAGCACATGAAATCCCAGCACTACCCCCAGAAGCGCCTTGCTGCCCCATCGCATCCCCTGTTCCAGCAATTCCAGCGCTTTCGAGAACAAATCCTTAGAACTTAAATGTCCCGCCAGCGCCAGCAGGACATACAACTGGGTACACGGCAGAAACACTCTCAAAAACACCCATTCCGCCACGTTGACGGACCCAAGTGTCCACGCATATCCAGCTGCCGCCGAGGTGCTTCCCCCGGCAAAGGAAACGGCCAGAAAAAACGCCGGAACCAGCACCCGGACAAATTCAAACAACTGCTCCAACAGCGTGCGCGTGATCCGCACCCCGTTCAAAAAACTGGCAGTCAGCAGCGTGAAAATGAGCAGATACGTGACATAAAAGTCCATATCTGACACCTGACTATCCGCAAACAGGCTCGAAAAGCTGGCAAACACCGCCCCCAAAAGTCCCAGAAGAATAACCTGTCCCATCCAGCTGCCATTTTCTGAGATTTCCTGAAACAATGCGGCGCGGCAGGAATCCAGCAGTGTCCGGACCACACTCCGGTAATCGCCCGAGAGAAGCTTCGAAAGCAATTCGCGGAATGAAAGTCCCGGAACCGCCGCCCCGCCGGATTCCTTTAAAAATGCTTCGATTTTACTTAAATCCAGAGAGTCCAGAATGGGATCTGTATCCTCGTCAGAAACGCTGGAATCCGGATTTTCGAACATTTCGCTGACTTTCTCCTGAGCTGCATCTTCCACCAGTTCTTCAGCTTGTCTTGTACTCCCTCCCACGCTTGAGAGAATATGATTTTCGACTGATTCACTCCAACCCATCTTTCCCCCATCTGCCGCCGACACTGTCAAATAATTTCCTGCCATCAAGCATACACTGAACAGCACAATACTCACCACCCGCACAACCGTCTTTCTTCCCACCGTCATCCGCGCTCACCATCTCTCCGCTTTTTCGCACTCTCTTTTCACACCTTCTCCCTTTTCTGCCCCCTTTTCCTTTTTCCATGTCCCACCTTTCACACTTTCGTCCGTTCCTCCTTTTTCCTTCATCCCGTTTTTCTTTCCACTCTTTTTCCAATTCCACCCCTTCTATATTTCCCTACGCCAAAAACTGCCTCACCGTCTCCAAAAGCGCCAGCAGAATTGGCATACTGACCGCCAGAATAGACAATTTCGCAAATATCTCAATCTGCGTCCCCAGCGATCCGTACCCGGCGTCCTTACAGATCCCGGAGGCAAATTCTGCAATATAGGTGATGCCCGCCATTTTCAAAAGCGCCGACAGGTACACCGGGCTGATTCCGATGTAGGATTCCAGCGTCCGAAGCGTTTTCAAAATGACTTCCAGCTTTCCCGCCGCATAGAAAAAGAGGCACAGTCCCGCCGCCATCACGATGTACGTCCCATACTCGCTGCTCTTTCCTTTGAGCTGGACTGCCAGGAGAACCGCCGTGATCCCCAAGATTGATACGGTTAAAATCGACATTTTCTTCCCCCTCGTTCCTTTCCTACTCCAATCTTCTCCCCTTCATGCTGCATTTCATCTTCTCCCCTTCATGCTGCATTTCATCTTCCAAACACAGCAGCTCCCTCGCTATCAATAGCGCCATCCATTATAAATTTCTCTGGAAACATCTTTCCCTATTTTCCCTACAATGCGAACAACTCCTTCATCGTCTCAAACAACTGATAAATATACGGCACCATCCAGAACAGCACCAAAAGAAGCCCTGCGAGGCTTGTGAGAAATGCCTGTTCCTCCCGCCCGCTATGTTTGAGGATCTGGCAGAGGACGGAAACCAGGATGCCGACTGCCGCGATCCGAAATATTAGATTTACTCCCATTTTCTCCCTCTCCCATCAAAGCAAAATCACTGCCAGAAACAGCCCACCTAGTATTCCAAGTCCCCAGCACAGCCTTTTCTTCTCCGGCTCTTCCTGCCGAAGCTGCTCGATCGCCCGTTCCAGTTCTTCCAGATACAGCGCCAGCGTCTTTTGCTGCATCTCCAGATCCAGATAGCCGATGCTGTTGCCAAACCGGCGCATCAGCCCCCATTCCTCTGTTCCGAGCAAAGGACGAATCTCCAGTTCTTCCAGAACCGATTCCCAGATAGTCCCAAATGGAGAATCTGGATTTGCTTCCAGCCGCTCTCCCGCCATCAAAAACATTTTTCCCGCTTTTCCATCCCCGCGTGCGCCCGCCCGACACAGGGCCAGCGGAAGAACCGCCTGTGTATACCCGATCTCCCCCTGCAGTCCCGCGGCAATCCGTTTTACTTCCTCCAGAAAACGTCTCCGGCGGATCAGGCGCAGCGCCTCACTCCCGCCGATCCCCGCACATGATACACATACAAGGCAAATGCCAACGCATTTTATCCACATACGACTTCCTCTTTCTTACGGCTTTTCCTCTTTTTCTTTCTCCGTCATGTCACGTTCTCTGCTTCTCGTCCATTTTTCGATTGCAAAACCACCGTCTGAATTTTTTCCTGTCTGGATTTGTGCCCCAACCTGTCATTTTCATTCTTTTTTCCGCCTTTTTCAAATGTCATTCTCTCACCCGCCGCATCATACACCGCCTCCACCGTCCCCGGCCCGCGTTGATTTCCCAGCACCACATACCGATCAAACCGTTTTTCCTTCAAAAAAGAGGACAATCCCGGTTTTTCCCGGATGTCCTCCATCGAATTTCCATGTACGGTTGCCAATATCCGGCAGCCGCAGTTCATCACATAGCGAAGTGCTTCCAAATCCGCCGCGCCGCCGATCTCGTCCACCGCGACCACCTCCGGCGCCATCGAGCGGATCATCATCATCATCCCCTCCGCCTTGGGACAGGCGTCCAGCACATCCGTCCGGCCGCCCACATCATTCTGTGGAATTCCCTGATAACAGGCGGCAATCTCAGAGCGCTCATCCACCACCCCGACGGTCTGCGCCCTCACTTTTCCACCATGCCATCTCCGCATTTCCACCGTTTTTCCGCTTCTATTTCCATATCTCCCCCCTGCCTCAGACCGTTCCAAAACACCTGCCCGATCCAATCCCTTATCCTCTCCCACTTCTCCATCCGACACCATCCGGATCAAATCCCGCAGAAGCGTCGTTTTCCCGCACCTCGGCGGTGCAATCAGCAGCGTATTGCAGATACTTCCCGTCCCCGGATCCGTCAAAACAGACCGGATTCCCGCTGCACACCCTATCATTTGATGCGAAAAACGGACATTTAAAAAGGTTATCGGATGAATCGCCTTTATATGTCCGTTTTCCAGTATCGTCTTCCCAGCCACGCCGATCCGGTGTCCGCCCTGCACGGTCAGAAATCCCTGCCGGATCTCTTCCCCGTAGGCATAGAGGGAGGAACGCGCCGCACATTGCAGCGTCTCGTCCACATCCTCCCTGCGGACCCGGAATCCACCTCCGGCCGTATACTCATTATTTTTATATATGTAATATAGCGGCGCGCCGACCCGCAGCCGCACCTCTTCCATTCCGTCCGCCTCAAGCGGAAGCGCCAGGAGCTGTTCCCGGATATTCCGGGAGAAAAAATGAAACAGCGCCCTTATATCCTGTTTTGATTTTGCCTCCTTCATCAGCCCGTCCTCCTTACCTCAATATATGAAGGACTGGCTAAAATATACCACCCGCCTATGCACACACGGACGCACTCTCCATCTGCCGCAGCCGCTTCACCTCCACGCCCGCCATCCCAAGCGCCACCACGCCCGCAACCAAGTCCGCGATCGGTCCGGCGTACATGATGCCGTCGATGCCGATAAACAGCGGCAGAACCACTATCAGCGGCAGCAAAAAGAGGATCTGACGCGTCAGGGACAGGAAAATACCTTTTTTCGGCTTTCCAATCGCCGTAAACAAGTTCGAGGCGATCGGCTGCACACAGTTTAGGAACGTGAAAAACAGGTAAATCCGGAAGTATTTTTCCGCAAACCGGAAATACATCTCCGATCCTTCCCCGAACAGTCCGATGATCGGGCGCGGAATAAGCTGAAAGCAGGCAAATGACACCGCCGATACCATAAATCCCCACCGGAGCGCCAGCCCGTACACCTGCCGCACGCGCGCATAATTTTTCGCGCCATAGTTAAAGCTCGCAATCGGCTGCATTCCCTGTGAAAGTCCGATGACAATCGAGAAAAAGACCTGATTGACCTTTGTGATAATGCCGACACACGCCAGCGGAATGGATTCGCCATAATCCGAATGCGCGCCGTAATAGGTCAGCGATTTATTTAAGACAATCTGTACCACCAGCATTGCAAGCTGATTAAAAAAGGCTGCTGCACCCAGCGAGGTAATCATGCTTACATACTTTTTCCGCGGACAAAGATGGGCCGCCGTGAGCCGCCCGTTCTTGTAGCGGCGCAGATACCGAATCACCAGAATTCCCGAAAAAATCTGCCCGATGATCGTCGCCAGCGCAGCGCCTGCCATTCCCATATGAAATCCGAAAATAAACAGCGGATCGAGCACCGTATTGATCAGCGCCCCGGATAGATTATAAAACATGGCGCTGTTGGGACTTCCGTCCGCCCGCACCAGATGTCCGCCTCCGTTCGTCAGAATCAAAAACGGAAATCCCAACGCCGTGATGCCCGTATAGGTTCTGGCATATTCCAGCACATTGTCCGGTGAGCCGAAAAAGCGCAGCATCGGCGTCAGGCAAAGAAGCGCCACAGCCCCCAGAATCACACCGCTTCCAAACAACAGCGTTGCCGCATTTCCAATATAAAAAAGCGCCTTTTCCCGATCTCCGCCCCCTAACGTCAGGTTAAAGGACGCCGCGCCGCCGATTCCAAACAAGAGCGCCAGCGCCACACAGGAGATCGTCAGCGGAAACGCCACGTTCGTCGCCGCATTTCCCAGCTCTCCCACACTTCTTCCGATAAAAAACTGATCCACGATATTATAAAGGGCGCCCACCAGCATCGCGATGATACTCGGCACCGCAAACTGGCGCAAAAGCCCGCCGATCGGATCCGTGCCCAGTTTATTTTTCTTTTGTATCTGTTCCATGAATCTTGCTTCTCCTACAGATGTCTCTTCTTACTGATAATTTTCCCTCTTTACACGCCTTCCCGGCGCATGATACACTACCATCAGTTACTAAAACAGAAAGGACTTAATCCTATGAATCTTGCATCCTTACTTCAATTCCGAGACGAGTGGACGCGTTTCAAAGCCCGCCACCCGAAATTTTCACCGTTTCTAAAAGCCGCCTATTCCCGCGCCCTGCGCGAGGACAGCGTCATTTCCCTGAAGGTGACCGCCCCGGACGGAACCGAGGTAGCTTCCAACTTAAAGGTCAAAAAAGAGGATTTAGAGCTTCTCTCCCGTATTATGAATAGCTGATTGATTAGAACCGTACCATGTCTACTTATGGTACGGTTCTCCTTTTATGATCCGGAAACTCCGGTAAATCTGTTCCAGCAAAATCACCCGCATCAACTGGTGTGGAAAGGTCAGGCGCGAAAAGCTGATCTTTGTATCCGCCCGCTTTAACACCGCCTGCGACAGTCCCAGCGAACCGCCGATGATAAACTGCAGGTGGCTCTCGCCGCGCACGCCCAGATCTTCCATCCACTCAGCCATCTCCTCCGAAGAACGCTGTTTTCCATCGATCGCAAGCGCAATCACATAGGCGTCCTCCTTGATATGCGCCAGAATCCGCTCGCCTTCCTTGTCGCGGATCTGCGTCTCCTGCAGCTCACTCGCCTTGTCCGGCGTTTTTTCATCCGCCACCTGCACAATCTCCAGGCGGCAGTAGCGCCCCAGCCGCTTGCTGTACTCCGCGATCGCCGCCTCCAGATATTTTTCCTTGATTTTTCCTACTGTCACTAACGTAATCTTCACTTTTTAAGCTCCCGTTTCAAAAATGCCAATAAATTCAGCCGTGCCCGGTCTTCCGTCTCCTTGCGTCTCGTTTTGACCCTTTTCACGACGGTTCCCTCCGGTTCCCGGTGGATCCGGTAGATGATCCGCAGATATTCCGCGACTTCCTCCCACGCCTCGCGGCTCTCAGGGATCAGATCGAGTCCCATCTGGAATACATGGAACATCCCGTCATAGACCGAACAGCGCACCTTGACGCCCTCTGAGCGCGCTTTTTTGGCAACTGCCCTCGTATCATCTAAAAGCACCTCATACGCGCCCACCTGCATCAGCATCGGCGGAAATCCCTCAAAATCGCCAAACAGCGGCGACAGATATGGATTCTTTGGATTGGCATTCCCGATGTAGCTGCATTGGTACAGCATATTCTCCTTCGAATTGCCAAACAGCGGATCAATCGTATAATTTTCCTCATACGATGCCCCGCTCAAACTGACATCCGTCCACGGCGACATCGTGATAATGCCCGCCGGAAGCGGCAGCCCGTGGTCCTTCGCATACAGGCAGAGCGCCAGCGCCAGACCGCCGCCCGCCGAATCCCCGGCGACCACGATCTGGGACGGCTGATATTTTTTCTCCTCCAAAAGCCAACGGTACGCGTATACCGCATCCTCCAGTGCCGCCGGATACGGATGTTCCGGTGCCACCCGGTAATCCGGCGTCAAAACATCCGCCCCAAAGCTTATCTGCGAATATTTGACTGCAAACCGCCGGTAAATATTTTTCATCGGGCCGATATACCCGCCTCCATGTAACTGCAAAATGACGCGTCCCGTCACCGCCTGCTTCGGCTTCAAATACTCCATCACAAACTGTTCTATTTTTACCAGCTCATAAATATATTCCGCCGGGCATCTCCACGCCGGTTCGACCGGATTTTTCCGGAACTCGCCCGTCTGGATCGGCTTTTTTAACGATGTCTCCATCACATCGCTCATCATATCACGCGTCAGATTGCCTATCATGCTGACTGTTTTCCGACTCATGGTTATTTCCTTTCTTTCATTCCAATCTTCAATTTTCGTATTTTTATAAACCATTTACACATGAAATCTTCTCTTCAACTCCCGCTTCACACTCCGGTCACCCAAAATCACGGTCGCCGCCAGCGCTGCCACCGATACGCCTGCTGCCAGCACTGTCAGAAGCGGATGACGTGTCCACCCGATTTTCCAGAAAATCAGCGGCACAAAGCTCAGAAATGTGATCGCGATCTGGTACATGAAATAGCACTGCCAGTTCATCCGGTTGACCAACATCATCAGAAGGACCGCCGCTACCTCAAACAAGGCGACGCAGGGAATCGCATAGTCCACCGACCACCCCCGAAGCCCTGTGAGTGCATCGATGAGCAGCAAAATTGCCTGAATTCCCAGAGACTGGCGCACCAGAATTCCCGCCAGGCTTGCATGCCGCATAACCGAAAACCGCAGCGTCATCGCCACGTACGCCGCCGCCCCCGCCGTCAGAAGCGACCATTTAAACGGAATCTGACGGTACGTTGCCAGATTGATAAGCCCCGCCAGAAGCGATACAACTACTAACGACACATAAAATCCCCGCACCGCACGGCGCACGCGCTCCCGATCCGCGGCAATCTCCGGATAGCGCCCCTTGTCGTGCTCTATATCCGTGATTCCATTGCTCTCGCGCTCCACCCGGATGCCTTTTTCCTCCAGAAAATGAAAGAAAAACTCCGGCAACCGGTTTTCCGCCATCGCACTCGTAAAGGAGAGACAAAGCTTTCCATCATACGCCACCGCCCCGCATTTCATCCGCTGCTTCGGCGATGCACCGACGAGAAGCTGAAAGCCCTCGATCGAATCTTTCAGCTCCTCCCGGAGCGACGCCGGTCCGATATTTGAAAATGTCATCGTATGGGCGCGGCTGCTGTGCAGAAAAATCAACTGCATCGCCAGATGTTTGACAAACAGCGGGATCGCCCGCACATACCATTTTTTCTCATTCGACACATTGTAGGAGATCGTCTCCTCCAGCCGCTCTTTCACGATCTGCTCGTCCATCTGGCGGCTGACCGACGCAATCACTTCCTCAAATGTCTCCGGTGCCTTTCCCGCCGGCCACGAAATATTGACCACCGCAAAGAAATTGGCCAGTGTCTCCGACTCAAAAAAACTCCGCAGATTGACCGGAAGATTGAGCGCCGCCGGCCGTTTCAGCGTTTTCCCATCCGTCTCCGTCTGGATGATCGCCCACAGAAGCGCCGCCGCCAGATATTTGGTGATACTGACGCCCGCCTTTTTGCACTCTGCTTTCAGCGCCGCTACCTCCATCGTCCCCTGCAGCACTGCCATCTGGTCAAACGGAAGAAATTCCCCACCGATCGCGATCGCCGGTTTGCTGCTGTAATGCCGATGCGGCAGTTTCCGGTAATGGCGCAGATAATCGTCCTCCCGAAGTTGTGAAAATTCCCGTTTTTCAACCGTAACCGGCAGCTTCTTCGCCAGCTCCAGATAATGCTCCGTCAGCCGTGACGCAAACCGCAGTGCCCCCAGTCCGTCCGTCAGGCCGTGAAACACCTCAAAATTGATCCGGCATCCGTAGTAGCTCACGCGGAATGGAAACCGCGCGCCCCTGTGTGGGTCAATGAACCGGCACGGCGCGCTCTGCTCCTCCTCCACGGCCGGTTCCCGGTTGTTCGTCTCAAAATAATACCAGAAAAATCCCTTCCGCAGCTTCACCCGGAAATTTTCAAACTCCGGCAGCGTCAGGACAACCGCCTGCTGCAAAAGCTCCGGCTCTACTTTTTCTTTCAAAACCGCCGAAATCCGGAATACACTGCTTAAATCTTCCCCCGACACTGCCGCAAAGAGCTTCGCCGTGTTATCCAGCCGCCTCCATGCGGCTCCCTGGATCCGGAGGCGCCTTTTCTTTTGTTCTTTCTTTGGCTTCTTCTCTGTTTTTTCTAAAACTATCGGCTCAGAATTTTCCCATTTCTCTATTCTTTCATCCTTCTGGTCCTGTTCCTGATTTTCCTCGTTCATTTTCTGTCCCATCTGCCTTTAGCACCGAAAGAAAAAGAGCGGCTGCCGGGATACACACTCCCCTGCAGCGCCCCTTTTTCATCCTCTTTTTGAGTTCTTTTTCTTTACCGAATCCGGAAATAATACCCCACGCCCCATTTTGTATGTACATATTTCGGATCGCTCGGGCTCGGTTCGATCTTCTCACGCAGACGCCGTACATGGACATCCACGGTGCGGACATCGCCGCCGGCCGCCGCCCGGTTGCCCCAGACGAAGCGCAGCAGCTCCTCACGGCTGTAAACCTTGCCCGGATTGCACACCAGAAGCTCTAGAAGGTCAAATTCCTTCGCCGTCAGATTAATCTCACGGGAGGCAATAAAGACCCGGCGACTGTCTGAATCCAGCGTCAGATCGCCTGCTTCGATGACTTTCTTCGTCTCCTGCGGCTCCTGTCTTGACTTCTTGGAATTGCGGCGCAGGATCGCCTTGATGCGTGCCTTTACTTCCAGAATATTAAATGGCTTCGTAATATAATCATCGGCGCCGTATTCCAGCCCCAGAATTTTATCCATATCATCGCCCTTTGCAGTCAGCATAATGATCGGCATCTCGGAGAACTCCCGGATCGCCTGGCAGACTTCAAATCCGTTCAGCTTCGGCAGCATCACGTCCAGAAGGACCATATCATACTCCGTCTCCTTCGCCATCTGAAGCGCTTCCTCCCCGTCGTAGGCGCAGGCGACTTCAAATCCGTCCTGTTCCAGACTGAAACGGATTCCTTTTACAATTAATTTTTCATCATCTACCACTAAAACCTTCGCCATTCTCCACCTCAACCACTATGTTTCTATCTCTCTATACTGTAATCTTATCTTTTATCTTCTGAAATGCCGCATTCTTAATCCCCGGCACTTTCATAATATCTTCAATCGTCTGGAAACTGCCTTTCTGCTCCCGGTAAGAAAGAATCGCCTCCGCCCGCGCCGCGCCGATGCCGCTTAGAGTCATCAGTTCCTCTTTGGAAGCTGTATTTAAATCAACCAGAGTTCCAGAAGCAGAGGAATCGCCTTCCCCCGCTGCCCCGGCAGCCATCCGTGAGGTTCCCGCGTTGCTTCCAGCTTTCTGCGAAGCTGCCACGCTGCCAGCTCCAGTAGCGCCTCCGGCTCCCATATGCCCGGAAACCTCTTTCCCTGTCTCCTGATATTTCCGGATTTCTTCCTTGCTCGGAATCCAAAGCTGCTGCCCGTCTTCGAGTGCCTGTGCCAGATTTACATACTCCTGGGCCGCCTCCGACGTCATCCCGCCCGCCTTTTCAACCGCCTCATACATACGGCTGCCCGCTGGGAGTTCATACACCCCCGGTGCAGCCACCTCGCCGCAGACGTGGATGTACAGATTGCCCTCTTCCTGTGTTTGGGAATTTCCTTTTGATTGCAACTTAGCCGCAGCGTTCTCTGCGGCCTCACTATCTCCATCCGATGATTCGCCGTTTAACCGTTTTGCTGAACGTTCAAAGCTTTCCGGCGAATCATCCTGCTCCTTCTGCAGACCATTCGAATCTCTAAACAATGTATCTGACTTTGCCACCGAATTACCTGCTTCTTGTGAAAAAACACTCTGCCCGCCGGATGAATCCCTCAGCGTTTCTCCTGACTTCGACTTCTCCGGCGTCTCCGCCGCATCCGCATCTTCTACCTGCGTCTCCAGCACCACCGTCTGCTTCTCTCTCCGGCTCTGCACGCCAAAACACAAAACAGCCGCCAAAAATACCACGCCGACTGCCCCTGTTCGCATCCATCGTCTCCGATTGGCTGTTTGATTTGTCTGTTTCATTTCTGCACCCCGCTTTTTCCGAGGCGCGTTTTGTCCGTAATTCTATTCTAACCAAAACGCCCTTTAAACACAAGCAGAAAATTCCTATTCCCATCTGAAAATCACGATCCCCGCGATTGCGACCGCCGCCCCGATCGCCTTGCGCCACTCAAAGCCCACTTTCTCCACGCCGAACCATCCAAACACCTCGATCAGATATGCTACCAGAATCTGCGCCACGACGATCAGAAGCGCCGATTTGGCCGGTCCCAGCGCGTCAAAGCTCTTGATGACCGTGTACGTGATAAACGCCCCAATCACGCCTCCCGTCAGCATATACCGCGGTTCAACCTGCCAAAGTTCCGATACCGCGCTGCGCCCCGTAAAAAGCCACATCGCCAGACAGACCACAAACGCGCTGATCTGCACCCAGCCGGCCGATACCCACATACTCGTCTGCTTCATCACGGCCGAATTAAACACGCCCTGTATACTCATGAGTGCGCCGGAAACCAGCGCGGTTATCATTCCCCACATAAAAATAAACCTCCGCATTCTGCTCTACATTCTCACGAAACAGCCGCCGTTTCCGACCGTCCATTTCACATCGTTAGTATCCCAGATATACGAAGGTTTATACAATTTGTGCTCATTCCTTTTCCTGTTTAAAATCCAATGTTTCTCTTCGAAACCAAGAAAAATTTTCGCTCATCATTTATAAAGACTATTTTTGCTCCACTTCATGTAACTTATTTTTCATGCAACTGTGCCTTATTGAATCGAAAACGTAGCCGACACCTCGGCCTCAATATCTACCTGCCCCGGCATCAGATTTCTGCCAGCGCCGGCATCTTCCATCGCCGTTTCCTTCATCGCCATGCCGCTGTAGGCATTATCATAGTAGCGCGTCTGCTGCCCGCTGCTGTACTCCTGCACATTGGTTACTGTACCCAGCTTGCAGCCACCCGCCTCCGCCATCGCCTCGGCTTTCACTCGCGCTGATTCAATGGCTTTTTTGAGCGCTTCCTGGTAAAGCTCGTCAAAATTGCTGCACTGGTACTGGACAGAATCGATCGAATTGATGCCCGCATTGACCGAATCGCTGATGATCGTGCCTGCATCCGCAATCGCAACATCCGATACGATGACCTCTGTCGTCATCTCATACCCCGTGACTTTCTTGCCATTTTCCCAGTCATAGATCGGATTCAGCCCCAGATCACTCGTCTGCACGGAAGTATCCGCAATCCCTTTTTCTTTCAAAAGTGCCAGAACCGCATCTAAATCCGTCTGATTCTCCGACTGGCAGGTGCGCGCATCCGCCGCCTGTGAATAGACACTGTAGGTAATCTCCGCGATATCCGGCTCTGCCTTGACCTTTTCCTGGCTCGTCACCGTGATCCCTGTATTTTCCGCCGACTGCACCGTGACCGACGCCGGTGCGGACGCACAGCCCGTCAGACCAATCGCCGACGCCATTGCCATCGCGCCTGCTGTCAGCAGAAACACTGCCCTATTTTGCTTCATCCCCATTTTCCTCATAAAAAATCCCTCCCGTTTTCCTGTTTCTTCCAGAAGGTCCGCCACACAAGGTTTTCGGACCTTCCGAATCAACTGCTGGTTTACTGTCATTCTGATACTATAGTTATACCTGAAAACGAGAGGGAATGTATTGCTTTTCTCTTAACTTTCTTTCTCTTATTTATTACTATTTTTTTCCTGCTTCATCCGCGCTGCGCGCACCAGATGCTGGGCCAGAACTGCCGTCGTCACGCCGCCGACGCCGCCCGGAACCGGAGTGGCCGCCGAAGCGGTTCCTTCCAGATCGGCAAAATCTACATCGCCGCAGAGTTTTCCATTTTCATCCACGTTGATTCCAACGTCAATGACAACTGCATCCTGTTTCACATAGGTGTGATCGATCATCGCCGCTTTTCCCACGCAGGCCGTCAGGATATCTGCCTCCCGGCATACCTCCGGCAGATTGGCGGTTCTCGAATGGCAGATCGTCACGGTTGCATTTTCATGCAGCAGAAGCATCGAAAGCGGACGTCCCACAACCATGCTTCGCCCTACGACTGCCACCCGCTTGCCGGAGAGCGCGATATCATTCATTTTCAACATACACACAACCGCCTCTGCCGTACACGGAGCGAACCCGCTCGTATCGCCGCTGAACACCTTTGCGATATTGACTGGGGAAATACCATCCAGATCCTTCGCCGGATCGATCATTTTTTCAATGTCCTGCTCGTTGATCTGCTTTGGAAGCGGGCGCAGCATCAGAATGCCGTCCACCGATGTGTCCTCGTTGATCGCCGCAAATTCTTTCTTAAATGCCGCATCCGAGATATCGCCCGGAAATACCTTCGACTCCACCTCAAGCCCAAACGAAGTCAATTTCTTCGTCGCGCCCTTCTCATAGGAAATATCGTCCGGATTCTCACCCACCCGGATAATCGTCAGTTTCGGCACCCAGGTCAGGGTCTCCAGCTCTTTTTCTACCCGCTCCTTCAGCTTTGCCGAAACAGCGGCTCCCTTCATTGTAATCATCTTGTCTGCACCTTTCGTTTTTATATTCTGAATTTCCAGCGTTTTCACGCATCTTCTCTTTTTTATTTTTAAAATGGAAGTGATGCCAAAAGTCCGGCTCCGCCTGCCATCTCAAGCAAATAAACCGTCACAATCGCCGCGATCGCCACGACCACCAGGCTCTTTCCCCTGTATCCCAGAATCACCGCCACGATCGTTCCTCCGATCGCCGAATAGAGATGCCCCGTGGAAGTAAACACATCCGGAAATGTCAGCGCTCCCAGCACCGCATACGGCGTATAATCTAAGAAAGAACGGATAAATTTCGAACGAATCTGTTTCCGGAAAATCGTAACCGGAAGAACGCGCGGAATGTACGTAACCAGTGCCATCAAAAGGACACAGATCAGCACATAGTTCATGTTGAGTGTTCCGGCTGCACCTGCTGCCTCTGCTGTATTCATCACTCTGCCTCCTTTTTCTGACTCTCATCCTGACCGGCTTTTTCGCCGTCCGCTGCTTCCTCCTCCGGATCATGCGGGAATTTCCATGCACCAAATGCCGATGCCGCCACGGTTACCAGGATGACCCGGAAACCGGAAGAAATTCCGGCAAAAAGCGGGACATATTTCAAAATACAAACCATCACCACAGCCAGAATAATCACACAGCACACTGACCGCGATTTACGCGCCGCCGGCAGAATCAGCGCGATAAACATCGCATACAGGGCGATTCCCATCGCATTCTGCAGCGCCTGCGGCAGTACCGTCGAGATCGCGCCCCCCAGCCAGGTTCCGAGATTCCATCCCAGAATCGGCATTGTGATAAGCCCCAGCATATAGGATGCTTTCAATACACCCGGATGCAGGGAACTGACAACAAACGTCTCATCCGTGATACCAAACGCCAGCGCCAGACGCGCCCCGGTTCCCGTCTTTTCGTCCAGCTTCTGGGACAGCGACAGCGACATCAGCATATAACGCAGGTTGATGACAAAGGTCGTCAGCGCCACCTCAAAATATCCAGCCCCCGCCAGAATCAGGTTCGTTCCGGCAAACTGCCCGGCACTCGTTAAATTTGTCAGCGATATAAAAACTGCCATCCAGACCGGCAGACCGCCCGTTACCGCCAGGAATCCAAAGGTAAAGGAAACCGGCAGATACCCCAGTCCGATCGGAATGCCGTTCTTGACACCCTCATAAAATGTTTTTTTCCAACTCATTCTACTTTTTCACTCTTTCTGTTCACGCAAGCATAATCAGCCATGAAATTTTCCGTAGCTTCTCATTCCATACGGCAAATTTCCGCCGCCATTACGTTATTTTACGGCACTTTTGATTTCAAAAGTGCCTGCTTGTATCAATCTTTCTCCGGCTTCGCATAGCGCGCATGCTGCCCGTTCAGCCATTCTACCCCGCTCACAATTCCTTCCTCCGAAAATGGAAATTCTGCCCGGGTCTTCTCCTCCTCCGGCGTTGCGTCATATCCGTATGGCTCCGGCCACGACGTCACCGTCAGAACCGTCTCCTCGACAGTCTCGCCCTCGGCGCCGTCTTCTTTTGGCACCTCGCGCTTTGTCATCTCCATCCGGTAGCGCATTCCGGTATCACTACCGGTAAATTTTTCTTTTTTCAGGAAATTAACCGGCATCACATCTTTTCTCGTTATCATGCCATTTACCCCCGGAATTTATAACGGCGGATGACCGCCTGCAGCGTCTTTCGTCCATTGTACTCGTTGATATCCGGATAATACACGACGTCGATCTCCCGCCGTCCGGCGCGCTCTTCTTCAAATTCAGTTCCATCGCCGAAATACAGGGCCTCAATCGCGTGCCCGTCCGTCTCCTCCAGCGTCATTTTGACAACGTTTCGGTTGCGCCCCAGCACGCGGCTCGCCCGGATGCGGAGTGATTTCTCCGCAAACAGCGGTTTTTCATTGCCCTGTCCAAATGGTTCGAGACAGGAAAGCTCCCTCACAAGCCGTTCTGTCACATATCCCACCGGCATCGGAACATCGATCCAGACCTTCGCCTTGAAATCTTCCTCCGTCAGACCCGCATTCTCATTCAGTCTGCGCCGGAACTCGTCGATATTTTTCTCTTCCAGCGAAAGTCCGGCCGCCAGCGGATGACCGCCAAATTTGAGCAGCAGATCGCTGACCTCCGTCAGCTTTTTAAACATATGGTACGCGTCAATGGAACGTCCCGAGCCCTTGACTGCCTCCTCGCCACGCGTCAGCACGATCGCCGGCTTCTGATAATATTCCCTCAGACGTCCCGCAATGATACCTGCCAGCGATTCATGGCACTCCGGCAGAAAGACCACCAGAACCTTGTCCTTCTGGTACCAGCTCTCCACCTGCAGTTTTGCCGCCTCGGTTCCCTGCTCGGTCATATCCTTCCGGGTATCATTTAACTCCTTGAGTTCTTCTGCCAGACGTTCCGCCTCTTCCTCACTCTGCGCCCGCAGAAGTGCCAGCGCTTCCTTCGCCGTTTTCAGGCGGCCTCCCGCGTTCAGGCACGGCCCGATGACAAACCCGATATGGTAAGCCGTGAGCGCCCCCAGATCGAGATTGTTTTTCTCCGCCAGCCTGCGAAGTCCCAGATTCTTGGTCTGCGCCATCTTTTTAAGGCCATACTTTACCAGAATCCGGTTCTCATCCTGCAGCTTCATCACATCGCCGACCGTCGCGATCGCGGCAAATTCAAGCAGATCCAGCCATTCCGCCTGCGGTACGCCCCGGCGTTCATATAATACTTGCACCAACTTATAGGCAACCACCGCCCCGCAGATTTCCGGAAATGGATACGGACAATCCGACTGTTTCGGATCGATGACGGCATCCGCCGGGGGGATCTTCTCCATTTCCCCATCTAACGGCACCTCATGATGATCCGTAACCACGACCGTCATGCCATACTCTTTCGCCAGTTCCACCTGATGGAATGCGGAAATGCCGTTGTCACAGGTCAGAATCACTTCCACGCCATCCGCGTGCGCCTGCTCGATGATCGACTCATTGATTCCATAACCATCTTTGATACGATCCGGGATCTCAAAATCCACGTTTCCGCCCAACCGTTCAAACGCTGTCAGCAATATGTACGTCGAACAGACTCCATCGATATCATAATCTCCGACAATCCGTATCTTTTTCCCGGCATCCACCGCCTCACACAGGATGGAAACGGCGCGGTCCATATCTTTTAGCAGCATCGGATCATACAGATCGTCCATCGTGCCATTTAAGTAGCGGTCAATCGCCGCCTCTCCCTCGATGCCACGATTCCGGATGATGCGCGCCGTAACCGGATCGATCTGAAACCGCGCCCCGATCTGCTTAAAATCTGCTTTCTTGGTCTGAAGCATCCAGACTTCTTCTGCCATTTTGTTCCTCCTGTCGTATATCATGCACTTTCGGTTCCAAAAGCGCCTGCCTATGGACAATCACTCTTCGTCTGTGCCTCTGTTCTATATCACATACTCCCTAAGCCGCCTGCGCCGTTCGCGCCAGTCCGGCAGTATCTTCTCCACCTGCGCCCAGAAACGTGCAGAATGGTTCATTTCCAGCCGATGTGCCAGCTCATGGACAATCACATAGTTCATCAGATCCTCCGGCAAAAGCGCCAGCCGCCAGTTAAAATTCAGGTTTCCAGCCGCGCTGCAGCTTCCCCAGCGTGTTTTCTGGTTCCGGATCGTGATTCTTCCATAGGTTACACCCATGCACGCCGCATATAAAGCAACCCGGTGCATGAGCACCGGGCGCAGCTTCTCTGTGAAATTTCGGATTTCTTCCGCTCCATACGTTTTCCGGTTTTTCTGGCGTTCCACCGCTTCCTTATAATGCAGCGCAATCCAGTCGCGGTGTTCCTCCGCAAACTGCATCGCAGCCTGCACAGAAGCTCTTCTCGGAATCCGGAGCACCAGACGCCCTTCCGCCGTGATCTGGATGGCGATCGTCTTCCTCGATGACCGCACTATCTCACATGGAATCAGTCCTTCTTCCGGCTCGCTAGATAACGGAGAATGCCATGGGTTTTGTATCCTCAAGTATTGCATACAACTTCCCGTCTCTTTCATCAATCGTGCGCGCCGCATCTTCCAGGGCACATTCCAGACGTTTTTCCAGCGCTTTCTTCTCCTCGTCTGCCGCTTCATCCCGGATCACTTCCAGGCAGTAATCATCTGCCAGACGAGCCGCCAGCATCTGTACCAGACCGTCCAGCGTCTTTTCCGTTGTCTCCAGAATCTTCTTAAACTCCGGATCCTCCTGCTGTTCTTCCGTATCCATCTCATACGGATCCCGCTCATTCATCTCTATCACATTCATCCACTCCGGTTTTTCATCGGCATTGGTAAAATTCATCTGACCGACCAGACAGTCATAAATCTCTGCCTCGTTCGATACCTGTTTCATATCTAACTGAACTAACTGCATCTCTTCTCCTTTCTGCTGTGTAAGAATCCGCTATCTTCACTCTTCCTCCCCTTTTATGGGAATTTCAATCTTGACATGGATAGATTCCCCTGTTTCGGGGCTGCATATGTTGACTTAATTCTCTCTGTTTATCCATACACAGACGAGTCAAACATCTCTCAGATTCTTTCCAGCCTTCCTATTTTATCCTGTCCGCCACTGCTTACGCGTTTAGCAGCGCCACCGCTGCAAAAAACGGCACCAGCCATTTTGCGACAGAACCAATTTTCACCAAATATTCTGTTTTCATAATTCCTCCGCGCAGTTTTATCTTGAAAACCGCAAAGCCATCCGCCTTGATAGGGACAGCCCTATTATTATATCGGTCATGTGGTAAAAAGTCAATTCTTGTTCCTTCTATCACCACTTCCCTATTCCTCTTCGCGCGAGTGCGCATCCACACGGAGCGTTTTCGTTTCATAGAGCACATTTTCCCATGAAACAAAAAAAGCACCCTCAAAAGGATGCTTTCTGCTCTCCGTCAACCGGAGAAATCGACGTGCGTGAGAAGATTCGAACTCCCGACACCTTGGTCCGTAGCCAAGTGCTCTATCCAGCTGAGCTACACACACATACTTTTTATTCTTAACGAACAAGTCATATTATACAACTCATTCAGAAGAATGTCAACTATTTTTTTAGATTTTTTTGAATTTCTTTTATTGTTGATTCATTTCAAATTATATCCATGCATCAAACAGAAATTCTTCTTGCTTTTCAGCAATGAAATGGGGCCTACAGGGCTCGAACCTGTGACCCTCTGCTTGTAAGGCAGATGCTCTCCCAGCTGAGCTAAGACCCCATTGCGATACTCTGTTCCTCAATCCGCTTACGCGAACCAATTTATAACAGTCGTATCAAAACGACCCGGATGGGGTTCGAACCCACGACCTCCGCCGTGACAGGGCGGCGCTCTAACCAGCTGAGCCACCGGGCCAGATATTAAATTATTTATTTACCTCATATTGGGTAGAGTGGACCTTCGGGGACTCGAACCCGGGACCGACCGGTTATGAGCCGGTTGCTCTAACCAACTGAGCTAAAGGTCCATAAAGTATATGGATCAAAAAACTCCCCGAGTAGGACTCGAACCTACGACAGCGCGGTTAACAGCCGCGTGCTCTACCGACTGAGCTATCGAGGAATATTGCTTTCCAACAACGTAGATAAGTATAACCGATTATGTTTTAAATGTCAACTACTTTTTCAAAAAAATCGAAAAATCTGATCTTTTCATTGGATGTTACTGTTTTCTCCCTGCATGAGCTGTATAACGTATCCTCTACTTTCCCATTCTTTCATAAATTGGGATCCGTCAAGTATGTCCCCATTTTCCAAGAAAGCTCCCTGCATGGTATTGCCAAACATGACCATGGCATACAAGAGCCATACCATACAGGATTCTTCTCATAAATAAAATAATTCCAAACTTTTATTTCTCTTTATGTTCTTTCACTTATTTTCGTTTCTCTTATTCAAAAACTTCTATCTTCATCCCATCCACATCTGAATTCCCTGTTCGGAAATCATATAACATTGGCAAAAACACGAATGCCGTTTCCATTACCGGCAGAATATATCTTGGATCCTGCGCCGGACACGAAAGCATCATCAGTGCCGTATTAAGAAATGGAAGTAAAAATACAAAAAGATACTCTTTCTGGCGGCGCAGAAGCAGCACAGCGCTCAAAAAGAGAAGCGCAAAACACCAGATACCTCCGCGGCTGTAAAAAGCAGAAAGCAATGGATTGTCCATCAGAGCATACTGCACGGCTCCCATCAATTCCGATAAAATTTTCTCACTCGACACTAGATTTGATTCAATTAAATCTGGGCGATCCGACGGTTTATAATACCCGGCAATCGTCCACTCATACCCGTCTGCCGGCCGGAAAATCTGCCAGATTATAGAGGTCGGGCGAAGCAGCGCACAGATATACTCTGCGGGATTTCTCAGCAGAAGCGCCGCATTTAACCGAATCAACTGACGTCCATATTCCGAATCCACCCGTTCAATCCGCTCCCCCGGCACTCCATACGAGCGGGCCAGCATGTCAACCCAATATGGATCATTCTGATATCCCTGCGCCCAGTCCTCGATCGGCATTACCTCCTCCAGAAATGCCTTTTCTTCCGATGTAAATATCTCCGGCTGATGCAGGGCAAAATCTCCCACGATCGAAATCGGCATCGTATAAGTAATATACGTCGGACTCTTCTTCATATGAAGAAAATGCGTGCCATATACCGTTGAAACAAGTGTAAAACACATGGCCGGAAGAAGCATCAAGATTCCCAGGCGTTTCCATCCATTTCTTTTAGTAACAAGCAAATAAACAAAGAAAGCCACTAAGACCAGCGTCACCATTTCCACGCCCATATGTCGGAATAAAGCTACTCCACATGAAAACACAGTCAAAATCACAAAGGAAGACCAGCGCACTTCACGCGTATATAAAATATGAAATAATTCCATGGAAACACCCATCATGCACATGGAATATAATACATCTTTATACATGAGTCCCAAATAAAGAACCGGTGTAAAAAGGATCAGGTTGAGTGCCGCAAAGATATGAACCGCCCGCGCTGAATGAGTCCAGCCATCAATCCGAGCCATCGCATAGTTCATCAATAATAGCCACAATACCGACTGGGCAATCAGAACCGAAAATGGATGCTGTCCCCCCGGCGTTAAAAACTGCATACAAATACGGACAAAAAGAAGATAACCGATCGGATGCCAGTCATTCCACTCTTTATTGATCACAGATAGATAGACCGACTCTGCATCCGGTGACGGTCTCCACGGATAATTAGCCGCCAGTACACATACCGCCGCCAGCAGAAAAATCCATAACAGGCGGTAAATACGGACAGAACCGATCGTTATATAAAGGCGCTCTGCCTGTTTTTCTATTTTCTTATCCGTAAAGCTCTTGTCCACCACATAACGGGCTAAAAGTCCGTCAATCAGGTAAAACGATACTAAAAATAAGGACAATATATATCCCAGAAATACCACTCGACTATTAAATGCCTGACGAATTTCCCACAATTCCTTGATCGATAACATTCCTAGAAAAAGCATGGTTAAAACAGCTGAAATACCCATCCGAGCTGCCGAAATCTCTTGTGGAAAAAAGCCTTCTCCGTCCTGTATCCAATTCCGGTACAATCGAACTTCGGCACAGGTGAAAACTAGAACAGAACCAATCAGAGTCGAATTCATATAGGATGGTGAAAGACATAAAACCGCCAATATAATCCCAGAAATCAGCAGCATACAAATGATGACAGCTAGTTTTTCTTTTTTCTGAAATAAATTTGGGTTATATGATTTTGTCCTTTTTTTAAGAGTTGTCATACAAACTACCTGCTTTCCTGTTATCAAATATCCTTTTATAAATCTCTTCATAATCTTGTATAATATATGTTTTAATAAAACAAAAAACCGCCGTACATTTCTGTACAACGGCCTTCTTCATATACCTTCAAAACTGCACACTGAATTTCTTCTACTTCTATCTTTTCATCCGTTCCTTGGAATTAACTTCCTCTTACCTATCCATTCCATAACCTTTTGGTTAAGCCCTCGACCGATTAGTAACAGTCAGCTTCATGTGTTACCACACTTCCACCTCTGCCCTATCTACCTC
>JBNMLY010000009.1:0-37927 GCA_050875065.1 Otoolea sp.
CAGTATGATTGTCCAGATTGTAAGGATACCGGATACAAAGATGGGAAAAAATGTCATTGTTTCCGCCAGAGGGAGATCGATCTCCTATACGCCCAGTCGAATATTCGGGAAGTGCTGGAGCGGGAGAATTTTTCCCATTTTACCTATGATTATTTCGATGATACGAAGATCGACCCGCGAAGCGGCAAGACCGCCCGCGCGTATATGGAACAGGTGACGGCATTCTGTCACCGCTATGTGGACGGGTTTAAAGAAGAAAAAGGAAATATCTTATTTACCGGAAAAACAGGGCTTGGAAAGACTTTTTTAAGCAACTGCATCGCGAAAGAGCTGATCGAGCGCTGTTTCAGCGTTGTGTACCTTCCGGCGGTGGAGATGTATGAGATATTTTCAAGGGATCGCTTTGCCAATGATGCGACCGATGAGGACCGCGACCGCTCCCAGTATTTATTAGAGTGCGATCTGCTGATCATCGATGATTTGGGAACGGAGCTTGTGAATACGTTTACGACGTCCCAGCTTTTCTATGTTGTGAATGAGCGCCTGAACCGGAAGAAGGGAACGATCATCTCCACGAATCTGCCGGTCAATGAGATGCGCGACGAGTTCACCGACCGCGTCATGTCCCGCATTGTGAGCCAGTATCAGGTCATCCCGCTCTATGGCGAGGACATTCGGATCCGAAAAAAGCTGGAAAACCGGTAATGGGTTGACTTATAAGGGACATAATGTTATAAAAGAAGCGTTAGAATGCACTAACAAGGTGTAAACAAAGCATATATCGTAAGTAAACAGGCTGGAGGAAAATGGAAAATGCTGTACGAAGAGAAAATCATTGAGACGATACCGGTAGGCCCGCTGGGACTGATCCCATTAAAGGGATGTGAGGAGCTGGTAGGCAAAGTAGACAAATATCTGGTAGACTGGAGAAATGAGCGCGAGAGCGAGCATAAGGCAACGATCGCGTTTGCCGGTTATCAGAAGGACTCCTACATCATCGGGGCAAACACACCGAGATTTGGTTCCGGTGAGGCAAAGGGCGAGATCAAGGCGTCGGTGCGCGGCGATGATCTGTATCTGATCGTGGATGTCTGCAATTACAGCCAGACGTATTCTCTGTGCGGCATGGTAAACCATATGTCCCCGGATGATCATTATCAGGATCTGAAGCGTGTCATTGCGGCAGCGGGCGGAAAAGCACGCCGTATCAACGTAATCATGCCGTTCCTGTATGAGAGCCGCCAGCATAAGCGTTCCGGCCGTGAGTCCTTAGACTGCGCGCTGGCCCTGGAAGAGCTGGTGGATATGGGCGTTGAAAACATCATCACCTTTGACGCGCACGACCCGCGTGTCCAGAATGCGATTCCGCTTAAAGGTTTTGAGACCGTTCAGCCGATTTACCAGTTTATCAAATATTTGCTGAAAAATGAGAAAGAGCTGGAGATCGACAGCGATCACATGATGGTCATCAGCCCGGATGAGGGCGGTATGTCCCGCGCTGTCTTCTTCTCCAACGTATTGGGACTCGACATGGGTATGTTCTACAAGCGCCGTGATTATACCAGAATTGTCAACGGACGCAACCCGATCGTGGCCCATGAGTTCTTAGGATCCAGCGTAGAGGGCAAGGATGTCCTGATCATCGATGATATGATCTCCTCCGGCGAGAGTATGTTAGATGTAGCGAAAGAATTAAAGAGCCGCAAGGCGAGAAAAGTATTCGTATGCGCGACCTTCGGTCTGTTCACCAATGGACTGCAGAAGTTCGACGAGTACTATGAGAACGGTCTGATTGACCGCGTACTGACGACCAATCTCGTATACCAGACGCCGGAACTTCTCTCCAGACCGTACTACATCAGTGTAGACATGAGCAAGTACATCGCGCTTATCATCGATAACCTGAATCATGACGCTTCCTTAAGCGAGCTGTTGAATCCGACCGGACGTATCAATAAGCTTCTGGCGAAGTATCGGGCGGGAATCCGGGACTAATCAAGACAAGAAATGCAACAATATAAATTGCAGAAATAAATAAAATATGTTATATTAAACAATACGGAAAGTCAGAGCACAGAAAAGACGGCCTGCCCTCCTCGGAGGGCTCAGCCCCTCCAAATGATGTATAAAAATACAAAAGAAGGGGGGCGATGCCAATGTATGTTACATATTCGGATTTAATTCAGATAGGTATCTTATTGGTAGGCCTTGTGAGTCTCATTTATGAGATTTATAAGGATAGAAAATAGCCGTCCACTACTCGCACTAGTGAACGGCTGAAAAAGCTGCTAACAGGGTAGGCCAGTGTTTCTGGCTTTCCCTTTTGTATTTGTGATCATATCATGATTTTTAATAAAAATCAACCTTTTTACAGCCGCACCTCATGCACCGCAACCCCTTCTTCCTTTAGCACCCGCATCTCCCTCTCATGACAGGTAAATACAAGGATCTGCCCGGAATAGGCCTTTGGCAGCCATTTAAGAACAGTTCTCAGGCGCTCATCGTCGTAGAGGACGAAGCTGTCGTCGAAGATCAGCGGCAGCCGGTCCACATCGCCCTGGATAAAGTGGGCGGCGGCGAGGCGCAGCGCCAGATACACCTGATCGGCGGTGCCGCTGCTGACCTGCTCGATCGGAATCAGTTTTCGGCGAGTATTTAAGAATGCATTCAGATTCTCATCAATGCTGATACTGGAATAGATTCCTCCGGTGATCCCGGCAATCAGGTCGGAAGCAGTCTTATTTAAGTACAGGCCAAAGGAATCCCGGATCGTCGTGGAAAGTTCTTTCAAGGTATCGAGTGCCAGATCGATAGAGGCAATCTCCTGATGGATGCGCTCATTTTCATTTAAAATGTGTTTGAGCGCGGCGGCCTGATCTTTGCAGGCAGAGAGGTGCTCTAGCTTTTTGTCCAGCTCCCACTGGATGCGCTGCTGTTCCTCAATGACGAGGCTGCAGTCATTCTGCTTTGCCATCAGCGCAGAGATTTGCTCGGACTGTCTGATCAGTGAGTTTTCCGAGTTCGCAACGGCCTGGCAGAGAGTGATAAAGCGGTCAAGGCGCTGGGAGAGGAGTCCCATAGATTCATCTGAAACTTCCGGTTTACCTAGATGACGCTGCAAAATCTTGGATAAGGCAGAAGCGGTCTCTTCAGCTTCCCGCCTGCGACGGTTTTGATGCCGTGTAATGCAAATCCCCAGTAAAAGAAGTACAAGCGCTGCAATGCCCAAAGTGAGGGCGGCAGGACCGGCTCCCAGCCAAGGAGATGGAAGCGGAAACAGTGCCAGGTAGCCGCAGTAAGCGGAACAGATAGCGGTAATTGCCGCTGCGACAAAGCAAAGAGTCTGGAAAAATCGGTGCCCTTTGCTGGACAGAGACGCTTGAGAATGACGGTAGTCACGGTAGAGTGCTTCTACCTGATCGCGATACGCCTCAATGGACGCTTCATCCGTAAAGGAAAATTCGTTTAACATCTGACGGCTCTTCTGCAAACGCTCGGATAAATCTTCTTTTTCGATTTTCTGCTCTTCCAGTTCATTTCGAACGGAATCCCGCAGCTTCGAATATTCCTGTAACTGATTTTCATATTTCGGCGAAGAAAGTTCGCGCTCGAGCGCGCGGATCTCGCTGAGAAGAGCGGTATAGTTGACCGAGGCCTCTGGACTCAGCTGCGATTCAAACTGTTTGCGCTGATTTTTCAAATACGCGGTCGCTTTTGTGATATTGAGTGCCATGTTGCCGGAAGTATTCATATTGGCAATATAATTTTTTAACTCCGAAATCATACCGTCATCGGTTGCACTCTTTAACTGGCTGATGCTGATGGTATTGTTGTACATGGTTTCGCTCATGCCGCCCAAAATTTCCTGTAAAACGGCGCGCCCGTCCGGTTCCTCCCGCCCAGTCGTCTCATTGATGACCGTAAATTCTTTCTTGTTTTTCTGGAACGAGCGTTCAATCCGATAAATGGTACCGTCGTCAGATTCCAGTCGGAGCTGCCCCTCATAGGTACCGCTGTTTTCCCACGGCTCATACCTGCTGTAGGTGTCATTTCTGGCGGCACGCCCCCTCTGGCGCTCGATGCCGAAGAGCATACCGCGGATAAAGGTATGGATGGTGGATTTGCCGGCCTCATTTTTGCCGTAAATGATGTTCAATCCGTCCTCAAAGGAGACGGCTGTGTCATGAAATTTCCCAAATCCACTGATATAAAGATCAAGAAAACGCATGGAAGCTAACTCCTTTCATCGGTGGTCAGAAGCAGAGCGTGGATGCCGTAAAACAGCGCCTTTTTTTCCACAGGGCTCATATCTGTTTTTTTCAGTGCTTGTATGTAAAAGCCGATCATATCGCTCGGATGCTCGGCAAACAAGGCGGCAAAGTCGTACTGCGGTTCTGTCTCGTCGATAATATCCGCGATCCGGAAGCGCAGTTTTAGAGCGTCCAGATCAAAGGAAATATCGGGATCGCGCATACCCTGTACCTTGAAACGGAAAATATTGTCGCTTCCGCGGCGCTCGATCTCATGGGCCATTTTCAGGTATAGTTCCGTGCTGGTTGTCTCCGGTGTGACGCGGACGATGAGGGGGATATAGCGGAGTTTTGCCATTGGAATAAATTCCAGAGTGCTTACCTGACGAATTTCTGGATCGATCTCACCGTAAAGGATACCGTGTCTGCCGGTCTCGGTTTTATCAAGGGGTTCCGGGGAACCGCAGTACGCCATCTTTTTGTCGATTAATATCTCTGGTTTGTGGATGTGCCCCAGGGCGATATAAGAAAATCCGGTGGAGGCCATCGCCGCCCGATCGATCGGGACATGGTTAGCATCGCCGCCGTGTCCCAGCAGAATGTGGATCCTTCCATCGTTTGGCGCTTCAAGGCCGTTAAGGCGCGGTTCGGGAATCTCTGTGGTGTGATAGGAAAATCCGGTTATTTCGGTGTTGATGGATTTAAAATACACGGATGAAACCTCTTCGCTTTCCAGAAAAACCACATTGGAGGACCAGGAAAAGCTAAGAACCGATGAATTCTTGCGAATGTGATCATGGTTGCCGGCGATAATGATAACACGTATCGTCGGAATGGTGGAAAACAGGTAGTTGACTTCTTTCAGATCTCGCAGGAGTGGCTGACGATGGAACAGATCTCCTGCAATGAAGAGACAGTCTACTTCCAGCGTTTTTGCCCGGGCAATGATTGCGGCAAAGGTATCGCGGATATCTTGGTTGCGTTCGCGGCTCCAGGGCTTGTCGCTGTCTGGAGACATTCCCCAGTGTATATCTCCGGTATGGATAAATTTCACGTTGTCTCCTCCTTCTAAAGAATAGATAAAAAGGGACTGCTGCAAATAGAAGAAAACAGGTTTCGGTATTTGCGACAGTCCCATCGTACCGTTTGTTTACGGCAACAGCGGATGGTTTGTGAGCAGAAATTCGGAGGAATTTTAATGCTTATCTCATAAACCAGGGGTTCCGCATGATTTTGGCAGGAACTGTAAGAATCTGCCAAATATTTTTATGACTCTTACAGTTCACAGTTGTTTACGGTTCTCGGGAACGGGATAACGTCGCGGATGTTGGAAACACCGGTTAAGTACATAACACAGCGCTCAAATCCCAGACCGAATCCGGAATGTCTGGCAGAACCGTATTTGCGCAGATCGAGATAGAAGCCGTAGTCCTCTTTCTTAAGCCCCAGCTCGTCCATACGTGCCTCTAACTTCTCTAAGTTGTCCTCACGCTGGCTGCCGCCGATGATCTCGCCGATGCCCGGTACCAGGCAGTCCATCGCAGCGACAGTCTTTCCATCCTCGTTCATCTTCATATAGAATGCCTTGATCTCCTTCGGGTAATCGGTTACGAATACCGGCTTCTGGAAGATCTTCTCGGTCAGGTAGCGCTCATGCTCGGTCTGTAAATCACAGCCCCAGAATACCTTGTAGTCGAACTCGTCGTTGTGCTCTTCGAGGATGCGGACTGCCTCGGTGTAGGTTACGTGGCCGAACTCGGAATTTAATACGTGGTTTAAGCGGTCAAGGAGTCCCTTATCGATGAACTGGTTGAAGAAATTCATCTCTTCCGGTGCGTGCTCTAAGACGTAGCGGATGACATATTTTAACATATCCTCGGCAACTTCCATGTTGTCATTCAGATCCGCAAAGGCCATCTCCGGCTCGATCATCCAGAACTCAGCCGCATGGCGGGTTGTGTTGGAATTCTCTGCACGGAAGGTCGGTCCGAAGGTGTAGATGTTGCGGAAGGCCATCGCGTAGGTCTCGCCGTTTAACTGGCCGCTGACGGTTAAGTTGGTTGGTTTTCCGAAGAAATCCTGTGTGTAGTCAACGGTGCCATCTTCCTTTTTCGGAACATTGTTCAGATCCATCGTGGTAACCTGGAACATCTCACCAGCGCCCTCGCAGTCGCTTGCGGTAATCAGTGGAGTGTGAACATATACGAAATCACGCTCCTGGAAATACTGATGGATCGCGTAAGCAGCCAGGGAACGTACACGGAACACTGCCTGGAAGGTGTTGGTTCTCGGACGCAGATGGGAGATGGTACGCAGATACTCAAGGCTGTGGCGTTTCTTCTGAAGCGGATAATCCGAAGCGGACGGTCCCTCAACCGCTACCTCTGTCGCCTGGATCTCGAACGGCTGCTTTGCATCCGGGGTTGCAACCAGGGTACCTTTTACGATAATGGAAGCGCCTACGTTTAACTTGGAGATCTCAGCAAAGTTCGGCATTGTATCATGGTAAACAACCTGAAGCGTCTCAAAGTAGCTGCCATCGCTCACAACGATGAAGCCAAAGTTCTTGGAACCGCGCACGCTTCGTACCCAGCCGCCGATCTGAACTTCTTTGTCCAGATACGTCTCTCTGGAACGGTAAATTTCTCTTACAGTAGTTAAATTCATCTCAGTAAACTCCTTATTTTGCAAAATAAACTTTTCAATGCGGACTGCCCTGCAGTGTGCAGACCGTGTTTAGTTTTCATTATACTGTATTTTCCTTGTAGATTCAAGGGACGGAGGGAAAATCTCACGACAAACGCATGAATGCGTTTGCGGTCGGAAAACCTAGGGGATAGAAAGAAAAGCAGTTCTATCTCTATGTGCCGAAACAATGGGGACATAACGCTGCATTTGTATATCCGAGAGGAACGCTAGGTTATTATGGACAAATCAGCCATAGATTCCATATTGTGGAATTACGTAAATATTATGTAAAAGGGACGAAAAATGTCGGAAAATGTACAAAAATGTGACAAATTCTGTTAAAAATTTGTTCACTATTTTTGCGAAGTATGCTATAATGAGATTACGTTTAAAACATACATAAAAATACACATATATGTGAGCATCGAGGGGTGATATCGTGATTAAAAAAGAAATGATAGCTATGCTGTTGGCAGGCGGACAGGGCAGCCGTCTGGGTGTCTTAACTCAAAAAGTAGCAAAACCTGCAGTTTCTTTCGGAGGTAAATATCGAATCATCGATTTTCCGCTGAGCAACTGTATCAATTCGGGAGTAGACACGGTAGGCGTTCTGACCCAGTATCAGCCGCTGCGGCTGAATGCACATATCGGAATCGGTATTCCGTGGGATCTGGACCGCAACGTAGGTGGTGTGACGGTACTTCCGCCGTATGAGCGAAGCAAGGGAAGCGACTGGTACACCGGTACAGCCAATGCGATTTATCAGAACCTGGAATATATGGAGACCTACAATCCGGATTATGTGCTGATCTTATCCGGCGATCATATCTATAAGATGGATTATGAGGTGATGCTGGAATACCACAAAGCGAACAATGCGGATGTGACGATCGCGGCGATGCAGGTTCCGATGGAGGAGGCAAGCCGCTTCGGTATCGTGATTACCGATGATAACAACCGCATCACGGAGTTTGAGGAGAAACCGGCGAACCCGCGCAGCAACTTAGCTTCGATGGGTATTTACATATTCAGCTGGAAGGTGCTCAAGGAAGCACTCATCAAGCTCTCGGACGAGCCGGGATGCGACTTCGGAAAGCACATTATCCCATATTGCCATGCAGCCGGAAAGCGTATCTTCGCATACGAGTACAACGGCTACTGGAAGGATGTCGGAACACTTGGCTCCTACTGGGAGGCCAACATGGAACTGATCGACATCATTCCGGAGTTTAACCTGTACGAAGAGTACTGGAAGATTTACACCAAGAGCGATATTATTCCCCCACAGTTTATATCGGATCAGTCCAAGATAGAGCGCAGTATCATCGGTGAGGGCACCGAGGTATACGGCGAAGTGATTAACTCGGTCATCGGAGCAGGCGTTACGATCGGAGAAGGCGCGGTGATCCGTGATTCGATCATCATGAAGGGCACGACCGTCGGTGCCGGCACGGTTGTGGACAAGGCGATCGTGGCAGAGGATGTTACCATCGGTGAGAATGCCCAGATCGGCGTCGGTGAATTTGCCGAGAGTAAGTATGATAAGAAGGTATATCAGTTCGATCTGGTAACGATCGGAGAGCGCTCCGTGATACCGGATGGAGTAAAGATAGGACGGAACACAGCAATTTCCGGCGTGACGACGGCAGAAGACTATCACGGCGGTGAGCTGGAGAGCGGCGATTATATCATAAAGGCAGGTGGAATACAATGAGAGCGATCGGGATTGTTTTAGCTGGCGGCAACAGCAAGAGAATGAGAGAATTATCCAATAAAAGAGCCATCGCAGCGATGCCTATCGCAGGCAGCTACCGCAGTGTCGATTTCGCTCTGAGCAACATGAGCAATTCCCACATCCAGAGTGTGGCGGTACTGACGCAGTACAACTCCCGTTCCCTGAATGAGCATTTAAGTTCCTCCAAGTGGTGGGATTTCGGACGCAAGCAGGGCGGCATGTATGTATTTACACCGACGATCACAGCGGAGAGCAGCGACTGGTACCGCGGTACCGCAGATGCGCTGTACCAGAACCTGGATTTCTTAAAGAAGAGCCATGAGCCGTATGTAGTCATTGCAGGCGGTGACTGTGTTTATAAGCTGGATTACAACAAGGTACTGGAGTACCATATCGAAAAGAAAGCCGATATTACCGTAGTATGCAAGGAGATGCCTCCGGAGGAGGATGTTACCCGGTTCGGCCTGATCAAATTAAACGATGACGGACGTATCACGGATTTTGAGGAGAAACCGATGCTGGCGACCTCCAGCACGATCTCCTGCGGCATCTATGTGATCCGCCGCCGCCAGCTCATCGAGCTTCTGGAGCGCTGCGCAGCGGAGGATCGGTATGATTTCGTTACCGATATTCTGGTCAGATATAAGAATCTCAAACGCATCTATGCATATAAGTTGGGAACCTACTGGAGCAACATCGCTTCGGTGGATTCGTACTACAAGACGAACATGGATTTCCTGAAACCGGATGTACGCCATTATTTCTTTAAGGAATATCCGGAGATCTATTCTAAAGTGGACGATCTTCCGCCGGCGAAGTACAATTCGGGTGCCAACGTAAAGAACAGCCTTGTTTCCAGCGGCTGTATCCTGAATGGCACGGTAGAGAATTCAGTTCTGTTTAAAAAGGTATATGTAGGAAATAACTGTATCATTCGAAATTCGGTTATTTTAAATGACGTCTATATCGGAGATAATACCGTGATTGAAAATTGCATCGTAGAGAGCCGTGACACGATCCGTGCGAATACAACGCATATCGGTACACCGGAAGATGTAAAGATTGTCATCGAGAAGAACGAGAGATTTACATTATAAGATACATACAAAGAATAGACGGAAGGGGTTAATGGGTATGCAGATTACGGACGTAAGAGTACGGCGGATAGAAAAGGAAGGCAAGATGAAAGCGATTGTCTCCATCACACTTGACAATGAATTTGTAGTTCACGATATCAAGGTCATCGAGGGAGAAAAGGGACTTTTTATTGCCATGCCAAGCCGCAAGGCTGCGGATGGAGAATACCGGGATATCGCCCACCCGATCAATTCGGGAACCAGAGATATGATTCAGAACGTCATCCTCGCCAAATATGAGGCGACAGCTCTGGAACTGGCAGCACTGGAAGGAGCAGAATAAGAAGGCAGACAGTCAGGTCTGCCAAAAGCGCATCTGCATGCATTTCCATGAGAAGCTCGTAATTTCGCAGTATCGTATGCGATGTGAAAAAGCAGAAAAACGCTGAAAATAAATATAAGGAAATATTTAAAAAATGACCCCGGACGCTGGACAAAGCGCCCGGGGTCATTTATGATGTAAATACGGTATGCTCAAAATCAGGCACAGGGTGCCTGAAAGTGTACAGATAATGCATAAGGGGGTAATTATGAGCGGTACGATTTTTTCTTTAATACCGCCTATCGTAGCCATTGCGCTTGCATTGATTACGAAAGAGGTATACCTGTCTCTGCTGATAGGTATTATGTCGGGTGCGTTTTTATTTACGGGTCCCAATCCGCTTCATGCGGTGGAAACGATGATCACGATCATGGGTGAGAAAATCGGCGGCAATGTCAACATTCTGCTGTTTCTCGCATTCCTCGGTATCGTGGTTGCACTGATCACAAAGTCCGGTGCGTCGAAGGCTTACGGTGAGTGGGCGTCCCGCGCGATCCGCACGAAAAAGGGCGCGCTGTTTGCGACGATGTTTCTTGGAATGCTGATTTTCGTGGATGACTATTTCAACTGTCTGACGGTCGGCACCGTTATGCGTCCGGTGACGGACAAGCAGAAGATCACGCGTGCGAAGCTGGCCTACATCATTGATGCGACGGCGGCGCCGATCTGTATCATTGCACCGATCTCAAGCTGGGCGGCCGCGGTCGGTTCCTCGCTTCCGGAGGACAGTGGTGTGGACGGTTTCAGCTTGTTCCTGCATACGATTCCGTTTAACCTGTATGCGCTTTTCACGATCTGCTTTATGATCTTCCTGGTAGCAGGTGATTTTGATTTTGCAGCGATGAAGCGCTACGAAGAGCAGGTAAAAAAGACCGGAAAAGAGACGACGGTTGAGGCGGAGGCGATGGAGATCTCCGGCAATGGCAAGGTCATCGATCTGATCCTTCCGATCGTAGTCCTGATCGCGTTCTGCGTCAGCGGTATGCTGTATACAGGCGGTATCCTGGACGGCGTGGGTCTCATTGAGGCGTTTGCAAACTGTGATTCCGCGCTGAGCCTGGTGCTCGGTTCGTTCTTCACATTGATATTTATCTTTGTACTTTACATGATCCGCCGTGTCATCCGGTTCAATGAGTTTTGTGAGTCTTTCACGATCGGCGTGAAGGCGATGATCCCGGCGATCATGATTCTGTGCCTGGCATGGACGCTGTCCGGTATCTGCAGCGCGGATTACTTAAACATCGGCGGTTATGTTAAAGCGGTCGTGGGCGGTAATACACTCGTCGGCTCCCTGATGCCGGCACTGATGTTTGTTATCGCGGCAGGCCTGGCGTTCTCGACCGGTACTTCTTGGGGTACCTTCGGGATTCTGCTTCCGATCGCATTTGCGGTCGTTGGCGCAGAAAATATGAACGGCCTCACGATCGTAACGGCTTCGATTCTGGCGGGCGCGGTCTGCGGCGACCACGTTTCCCCGATCTCGGATACGACCATCCTTGCATCGGCTGGCGCCCAGTGCCACCACATCAACCACGTATCCACGCAGATCCCGTATGTGCTGTGCGTGGCGGCGTGCTGTTTCCTTGGCTATCTGGCGGCTGGATTCACCGCGAATGGCTGGGTGGGAACCGGCGTAGGATTTGCGGCTCTGATTGTGCTTCTGATTGTTCTCGATCGGAAGAATAAAGGGGCGAAAGAGGCAGAATAGATCCATAAAAGTAGAAATGGATAAAGATAAAAAGCGGCAGTAAACAGAATTTAGCCTGTTTGCTGCCGCTTTTTTGGTACAAAATTTTGTGGCAATATATCGATTATACAACCGCCGGTTCCAGAAGGAGCTTTCCGGTTTTATAACGTTCTTTGCTGAATAACTTGATATCCATGCTGTCCTCCTGCCCGGCGAGATGGTTTGCCATGAGGATGGCGATGCGGGGGGAGACCATGAAACCGTGTCCGGAGAAGCCGCAGACGCTGTAAAATCCCTTTGCCTCTGCTGCCTCGTCAATGACGGGGTTGCAGTCCGGGCTTAAATCGTACTGTCCGGCCCACTGGCGCACAACCTTCAGTTTGCGGAGAATCGGGAGCGCCTCGCACATGACGGCACAGTTCTTTTCCAGAAACTGCCAGGAAGAGTTGAAATTGTAGCTGGGGGCCTCATGAGGGCCGATACCCATGACGAAGCTTCCGTGTGGTGTTTGCTGTACATAGTAGGATCGGTGGAAGGACATGACCATGCAGTCGATCAGGGGCGCAACCGGTTCGGTTACCAGCGCCTGATGGCGTTCCGAGATAACAGGAATATCCTCGCCGACCATTTTAGCCAGTTCCGGCGCATGGACGTTGGCACAGTTGATAACCGTTCTGGCCTCAAAGGTTCCGTTCGTGGTTTCAACCGCGTGGATACGCCCGGCTTTCGTCTGAAGCCCGGTGACTTCGGTGTAGGTCAGAAATTCAACCCCCATCCGTTTAGCGCCCTGTGCGTAGGCCTGTGTACACTGGAAGGGATCGGCGTGTCCATCCTTCTGGCAGAAGGTAGCGCCGAACATACCGTCGGTGTTTAAATACGGCACGATTTCTTTTGCTTCTTTTAAATCAACGGCGCGGGAATCAATGCCAAGCCTGTGCTGGACCTTGAGGTTCTCCTGAAACTGCGCCCATTCTTTTTCCGTATAGGCAACCAGGAGGTAACCGCCCTGGTGCAGACCGCAGCTGCGCGTATAGCCGGTATATTCTTCCAGATGTTCAAAGATATGGGTGCTTTCCAGCGCGATCCGGGCGTTCAGCTCAGAACCCCACTGCTGGCGGATACCAGCTCCGCAGCGGCCGGTTGCCCCGGAGGTCAGAAAGCGTTTCTCGATCAGGAGGATGTCCGTGATTCCGCGTTTGGCCAGTTCAAATGCGGTGGCACAGCCGATAATACCTCCGCCGATAATGATGACATCGTAGGCTTTTTTCATTCGCAGCCACCTCCTTTTAAATCAGATGGGTCATACTTTCCGTAAGTCCCTTCATCTCCATCCCGGACGGTTTCTTCCCAGGCATCCGCCAGGACTCCCATACTGATGGGTTTGACAGGAGGGCGGAAAGTTGGCATCAGGACTTCTTCCAGCGGAAGTTTATAATAAGAAGCGAGTTCCTGTGCGATCAGCATCCGGCAGGTGCGCCCCTGACAGGGCCCCATTCCGGCACGGGTTACACGCTTGATTTCATCGATCGTACGGTATCCATCCTGGATACATTTTAAAATGTCCTCACGGGTTAAATCTTCGCATCGGCAGAGGATTGTGTTTTTATCGTCCATTTTGATACCCCCCTACTTTGATTGACCGGACGTCCATGGCAAGCTCTTTCGGGACCGCCAGACAGACAATATTGGTTTTGTTTTTAGCGCCGCCCTGAATCACCTGTGCGACCGGGAACCAGCCGAGCACTTCGCCGGAGCGGTTCAGACCGCAGGCAAGTTCCCCCTTCTTTGGAAGCGGAAGAAACTCAAATGGGATTTTTACGAGTGCCTCGGCCGGACTGTAGGTTTTATCAATGACAAAAATGGCAAGTCCCGGGCATTTCAGCATACAGGCACCGCAGCCGTTACAGACATCAAAATCAATCTTTGGCGTCTCATTGATATCCGGTTCGATGTGGATGGCTTTTTTTATGCAGGCTTTTGTACAGGGATTGCAGGGGATTTTCTGGAAACACTCTGCGATCGCGACAGCCCCTCTCAAAAAACGTGTTTCATCCGGTGTGATGGCTTCGATGGCCTCTTTATCGGGAATTCCTGTCTGAATCAGCATACGGATGCGCCTCCTTTCTTGCGGGCTTCGTACTCCATACGAAGTTTGTGGGCTTTTTCCAGGCCGCTTAGGATTCTGGCACCGGCCGGGCCGGAGCGGAGTTCGGCGAGCTCTGCCTTAGCTGCTTCCTTTTCAGCGGCAGCCCTGGCCGCTTCATATCCGAGGCTTTCGGAAGCAGCACATCCGGCCAGACGGCCTTCCACCATGGCGGAGGATGCTTCCTCAATGCCCGAAACATCACCGGCGGCATATACACCCGGGACAGAGGTTTCCAGGTTTTCATCGGTCAGCGGGATATGTCCGGATAATTCACGGATAAATGCCATTTCGCATCCCGCCTGCCAGCAGAGCTCGGTCAGCGGAGCAAGCCCGACTGCCAGACAGAGCGTGTCGCAGGGGATGGTTTCCTCTGTGCCGGGGATGGGCTGGAACTGGGAATCGACCTGTACGATGACGACGCCTTCCAGGGAATCGGTTCCATAGGCCTTCTCGATGGTATATCCAGTGCGGATAGGAACACCGGCCCGGCGGATTTTAGAAGCGTGAACCAGATAACCGCCGATTTTCGGGGCCGCCTCGATAATACCGGCTACCTCAACGCCAGCCTGCATCAGCTGGTAGGAGACGATCAGCCCGATATTTCCGGCACCAACCATTAAAACGCGCTCGGCAGGTTTGACACCGGCGACATTCATAAGCGTCTGTACGGCACCGGCCCCGTAGATGCCGGGAAGATCATTGCCGGGAAATTCCAGGAATTTTTCAGAAGCGCCGGTAGCGAGGATGATTTTGGAAGGCCGGATTTTCAGGTGTTTTCCGTGATAAAAAACAGTAACGATGCCGTCCTCATAGATTCCCAGCACCGTTGCTTCTGTCAAAATTTCGATATTCGGATGGTGTTTTGCTTTCTCTATCAGCAGGTTTCCGATGTGGATGCCGCGTTCTCCGGCATACTGTTTTTCGGAACCAAAAAATTTGTGTGTCTGTTTGACTAACTGGCCGCCGGGGAGATAATCGCGCTCACATAAGAGGACGCTGGCTCCCAGCTCGGCAGCGGCACAGGCGGCAGAGAGACCAGCCGGTCCGCCTCCGATGACGAGGATTTCAGTCTGTTTGATCATAGGACAACCCCCTTTCCGTGCTGTTCTTCCACTTTCATTCCGGCCTTTACGCGGGTCACGCAGACGCGGACATTTGGCTCGCCGTCTACGGTCATGAAACAGGAGGAACAGTTGCCGATGGCACAAAAAAGACCTCTTGGCCGGTGCAGATGAGGACTGTGTCCCAGTGTGCGGATACCGGCCGAATGAAGGGCGGCGGCGATGGTCTCGTGGGTAAATCCGGTGACGGGCTGACCGTTATAATAAAAAACGACTTCTTCCCCCCGGTCAAAATCTAGGATAGGATGTTCTTCCAGTCGCATAGGTTCTCCTCCTTTTATAAAAGGCGTGTAACGCGCTGTATTTTGCAGGCGTTACACGCAGAGTATGTTTAAATGGCCGCCTGGGTGCTAGGCGGATGCCAGCAGCCTTGATAAGAACGCCTTAGTTCTCTTGTGCTGCGGGGCGGTAAAGATCTGCTCGGGTCTTCCTTCCTCGACCACATAGCCGTCCGCCATAAAGAGCACCCGGTCAGAAACATCACGGGCAAATCCCATCTCATGGGTGACGATCACCATCGTCATTCCCGATTTCGCCAGCTCCTTCATGACGTTTAAGACCTCACCGACCAGCTCCGGGTCGAGTGCGGAGGTCGGTTCATCAAACAGAAGGGCTTTTGGCTGCATCGCCAGCGCCCTGGCGATTGCCACTCGCTGTTTCTGCCCGCCGGAGAGAGTCCCCGGTTTTACGTCAGCCTTATCAGCCAGCCCGACTTTTCCGAGCAGCTCCATTCCCAGCTTCTCAGCCTCCGGTTTCTTCATATGTCCAGTCAGGACCGGTGCGAGCGTGATATTGTCCAGTACACTCATCATGGGGAATAAATTGAAGCCCTGGAATACCATGCCAACCTCTTCACGGAATTTACGGATATCGGCTTTGGGTTCCAGCATGTTTTTTCCTTCATATTCAATGACGCCGCTGGTTGCTACTTCCAGCTGATTGATGCACCGCAGAAAGGTACTCTTTCCGGAACCGGACGGACCGATGATACAGACAACCTCGCCTTCGTTCACATCCAGGTTGATATCTTTTAATACCTCTAAATCTCCGAACTTTTTCGAAAGATGTTCTACATGAATCATATCATTCTCCCCTTTCCGTTACGATGCCTTTAAGATACGGTCACTTGGCTTTCCGCGAAGCTTTTTCTCAATACATTTCTGGAGCAGGATCAAAATAGAAATCAGAACCAGATAGAAAATAGCTCCGGTTGTATAGCCTTCGATTACCTTAAAACTGAGGGCGGTATAGTTATTAATCTGTTTTGTGATCTCATTGACAACAATGACAGATAAAAGAGCCGTATCCTTAACGGAGGTAATAAACTGGTTAAACAGGGGCGGCAGGACAATCCGGAACGCCTGCGGTATGATGATATGTACCAGCGTCTGGCTGTACGTGAGTCCCAGTGAAAAACCAGCTTCCTTCTGCCCGACATCGATGCTTTCCAAAGCACCACGGACGATTTCTGAAATAAATGCGCCCGAGTTCAGCATGATTGCGACAATACCGGCGGTATTGCTTGAAAGTTCGATGCCGGTTATCTTAGGAATGACAAAGTAGATATATAAAGCCTGAACAATCAGCGGCGTACCGCGGATGATCCAGATATATACATTGGCGATAATTTTTGCAATCTTGTTGTGGGACTGAAGCGCATATCCAGAAAGGCATCCGATGATAAAGCCAAGCGTAATACCGGCGCCCGCAATCATCAGGGTAACTTTCAGGCCGCGGAACAGCATCGGTAAAAGTACTGTTAAAAAACTAAAATCCATCAAATCCCTCCTGTCTTTGTGTTATTCACACCATTTTGCTTCCAGTTCTGCGATGGTTCCATCCTCTTCCAGTGCATCGATAGCCGCATCAAACGCATCTTTGACGGTCGGATTTTCTTTGCAGAAATCAAAGGAAAGTGCAATCGCATATGGAGACTGTCCCTGATTGAAATCATCACCGGCAATCGCAAGCTTGGTGCCGTCGGTTGTCTTTACGTAGTAGGCAGCTCCGGCGAGATCCTGTAAGCAGGCATCTACTTTACCCTGTTCCAGAGATTCATAACAGGTGGTAATCGTATCGTGTACTTCGATACAGGATTCCGGGAAATTTGCCTGTGCATACATATGGGAAGCGGTTCCTTTTTCAACGGCTACTTTGTATTTTCCGCTCTTGAGGGCTTCCTCATCGGTAATTTCCTTCGGACTGGTTTCGGTATTTACCATTACAACCTGGCCTGCATCGTAATAAGTTTTAGAGAAGTTCATGACCTCTTTTCTCTGATCGGTCGCACACAGGGCAGCCATGCCCATGTCCAGCTTCCCTTCTGCCAGGGAGGCAGTCAGTGCGGAATAATCCATAACCTGAATATCACCGTCCAGCTCAAATCCAAGATAATCCTTCAAGGCGTTCATCATATCGATATCAAATCCAATCAATGTGGTTCCGTCTGTATCGTAGTAAGTAAATGGTGCGAACAGTGCGGTGGTACCGAATTTGAGCTTTACGCCTTTCAGGGCATCCTTGGCAGAAGCACCGGTGCTGGTCTCTGTTGTTTCATCGGAGGAAGCGGCAGTATCTTCCGCCGATGTATCGGCTGCTGCGGTTGTTTCTGCCGGTGCAGAAGACTGTCCGCAGCCTGCCAGTGTCATAGCTGCTAAAGCCATCATTGCTGTTGCTGTTATCACCTTTTTTTTCATAATCGTTTCCTCCTTTTTTTGGCTGTGCCTGCCAAAACTTCCTGTTCGACGGCACGTGTTCGGTTGCTGTATAAATAAAAACAAGGACGCATCAATCATAAAAGAGATGCGCCCTTGCAATTATTTTCTGCTATGTTTATTTTGGTTTTCTTGAATTGATGCCAATTATAAGTTTGATTTTAGAATATGTCAATCAAAAAAACTGTTATTTTTGTCGTAAATGAACAATTTTGTGCAAATTATATTGAAAGAATGATGTTAAAGGCAAAAAGATAGAAAAATTAGACAAAATACGGATATTTGTGAAAATATATTTAATATACGAGAAACAAATGCGCTGATTTTTTCACTGAAATGAAAAACAGTTGCACATGTATTAGGGGGCTGAATACGCGTGCAGCCGTTTGCTACGTGAAAGGGGTGAATATCAAACATGAGGATAAAAGTTCTTGTAAAATGCCTCTCCCACCAGCGACAGCCCGCGTTCCCTCCGCTTGACCAGGCAGATGCTGGAGTGGATCGGCGGCTGGGTGATAGTGCGGCGGAGCAGGGCGGGATCGGTGTTGGAGCAGAGGGCGGACTCGGGAGCCAGGGCGATTCCCAGCCCCTCGGACGCCCATAAGACAGCCGTGCGCGCGTCGTCGGCCGTGCAGACAATGTGTGGTTCCAGCGCCTGTTCCTCAAAATATCCCAGAATCAGCGGCTGCCAGCGGCGGTAGAGGATGAGCGGCGCGTGGGCGAGGGCGGAGAGAGGAAGAGAGGGCGGAGAGGACTTGGAAAAAGTTCCCTCTTGAGCTGTTTTGTGCGGTTCAGATGCAGAACGATGCAGGGGCATTTGAACTGTGGAACTGGTATCGGAGGAAGTGCTGCCAGCTGGAAGCGCATATTGGTAATAATTCCAGACTTCTTCGCGCCCGATCGCCAGAAATGGATCCGGCGGCAGCGCCTGCATCTCCAGGCCAGCCTTGGCAAAGGGTGTCCGGATCACGGCGAGGTCGATCTGGTTGGAACGGAGCAGGTCGAGCAAGTGGTAGGAGTTGGATTCGTAAAGCTCAAATACCGCCTTGGGATAGGATCGGCGGAACGGGGCAAGATAATGCCGGGTCACAAATTCGATGGCGGAGGAGATGATGCCGAGACGTATCGTTCCCTGAATCTCCTGTTTCTGGGCGGTCAGCTCGGTGCGGGCCGCCTGGCTCAGATCGAGGATCGCGAGCGCCCGGTCATAAAAGGTCTTTCCGGCGGGCGTCAGGCGGATGCGGCGGGAACCGCGCTCAAACAGCGTCACACCCAGCTCATCCTCCAGAAGCTTCATCTGATGGCTGAGCGGCGGCTGGGAGATATTCAGTTTTTTGGCCGCCTGGGAGATATTTCCCTCGTTGACGATGGTGGTGAAGTAGGATAACTGGCGAAGTTCCATAGCTGCTCCTTCTTTATTTTGGTTATTGGAACGACTGCATCTGCGCCGGGTATCGGCTGCAGCGTCCTCTTCTTGATTTGCGTGTATCCATGCTTTGTTTATATGTAACGAAATAAAAACCTTGTAAAAAAAGAATCAATCATATAAATATCATATAACAAAATCAAATGAAATAACAGACAAACTATATCTTTTCGATATACATTCTATATCCGAATGGTATTTTTCATGATCTGCGAATTCTGGTATGATACATAGGTAGGTATATACGGGAAGTTTCGGAGAAAGAAGGCATCTGTCTGGCCGGTTTGCACATTCGCTGTGGAAAGCATACAGAAATAAATACTTTTAGAAGAACTTCAAGTAGAATCAGGATAGAAGGGAGTGGCAGAAATGAAAGAACTGCTGGATATGTTTCTGACGTTTGCCAGAATCGGCGGGTTTACCTTCGGCGGCGGATACGCGATGCTGCCGATGCTTCAGAAGGAAGTGGTAAACAGCCGTCACTGGGCGACAGATGAGGAGCTGATGGATTATTACGCGATCGGTCAGTGTACACCGGGTATTATCGCGGTCAACACGGCGACGTTTGTCGGTTATAAAAACCGGGGGATTCCGGGGGCGATAGCGGCGACACTGGGAGTGATTGCACCGTCGCTTGTCATCATTATGATCATCGCGGCGTTTATCTCGAATTTTATGGAGCTTAGCTTTGTGAGCAGCGCATTTGCGGGCATCCGCGCCTGTGTCTGTGTGCTGATCGGAAGTGCGGTTGTGAAGCTGGCGAAGAAATCGCTGGTCGATAAGGGGGCGATCGCGATCGCAGCGGTTGTGTTTGTGCTTTCACTGTTTACGTCGATTTCGCCGGCGCTTCTCGTTGTCGTGGCGGGGGCGATTGGAATTGCACTGAAAGGTGGAAAGGGAGAGAAGAAATGATATTGATTCTTGAATTATGCTTCCGCTTCTTTTGCTGCGGACTGTTTGCGATCGGAGGCGGACTGGCGACCCTGCCATTTCTTTACGATATTTCCAAGGAGACAGGCTGGTATACGTTCAGCGATATTTCTAATATGATCGCTGTCTCCGAGTCCACACCGGGGCCGATGGGCGTCAACATGGCGACCTACGTCGGCTTCCATATCAAGGGGATTCTCGGTGGACTGGCAGCGCCGCTTTCACTGGTGCTTCCGTCCGTCATCATCATTGTGATTATCTCGAAGATCCTCGATAAGTTTAAGTCATCTGCGATTGTGCAGAATGCTCTCTACGGACTGCGTGCGGCATCCACCGCCCTGATCGCGGCGGCGGGCATCGGTGTGGCTAAGATTGCATTTCTCCATGTCGGCGAGGACGGCAGTCTGGCACTTGCAGAGCTGGCTTCCATCATCAACTGGAAAGCGATTGCCCTGGCACTTGCGATTTGGTACGGCCTTGTCAAATGGAAAAAACACCCGATTCTTTACATTGTGATGGCGGCTGTAGTCGGAATCGTGTTCCAGTTCCATTAGAAAATGGAAGATGCCAGGACGCTTCCTTATTCAGAGAGTAAAGATAGAAGATAGAATAAAATAAAAAGGAAGTATCTCCAGAAAGGAATGTTTATAGGGTCTGTGGGGATGGTTCCTTTTTTTTATATGAAACTGCGTTCTATGAAACAAAAATGCTCCGCGTGGATGCGCACTCGTGCGAAGAGGAATCATTGACAAAAATAGAGCAAATAAAACAGAATTACACAACAGTTTGAAAATTATAATCAGATAAATACAAAATAAAATGAAAAATAATTAGAAATAATGCTTGACAAAACAGAAATTATCTAGTAAAATGAAACCATCAAAAGAAACACAGATAACCTCAACAAAAGGTTACCACAGTTTCTAATCCGATAATAAAACAAGGAGGACGGTCCAATGGGATAGTTAGTTTTCAAAAAACATGATCATGATTAAAAAGCCGAGACAATCTGAGATATAGATTAGATAGCGCCATTTATATTTAAGATAGAAAAGAAAAATCGGCATCGATGGAATCCATCATTATAAAATCTCTTAAAGAGTTTACATAGATACATGTAATCAAAGGAGGAGATTCTTATGAAAGGCAGAGGTCCATAGTACATTTAAAACAAAATTAAAAGAAAGAGAGGTTATATAGTGAAACTTCGGCATATTTCATAAAAGAGCTGTCTGATGACGAGAAAGTCAGGCAGCTCTTTTTAACGGTGCTTGAAAAAATTAAATGTTGCGAATGCGAGAAGTGTATGGAAAATATAGCTTTGGATAAATAGCGGCAGAGATGGGGGAAAAATTCTGCCGCTATTTTTGTGTTTTATATATATCAGCGTTTAGTACCACGTTCTGGCAGCACAAAAATGAAAATCAGTGAATTGATAAACAACATTCCCGGATAGAACAGGCGCGGCAGGATGTCAAACGCGGAGAGTTCATAGCCGAGTTCATGAACCGCCGAGAGGGCGACGAGCATCTGGGCGCCGTAGGGGAGGATGCCCTGAAAGATGCAGGAGAAGGTGTCGAGGAGGGAGGCTGTTTTCCTTGGGCGGATGCCGTAGTCCTCGGACATCTCCTTTGCGATCGGGTTTGCCATAACGATGGCGACTGTGTTGTTGGCAGTTGCTATGTCGAGCAGACCGACGAGCAGGCCCACGCCGAACTGCCCGCCGCAGCGGCCGTGGAATATCCGGTGGATCGCATCGAGAAGCACATCAAATCCGCCGTTTTCGCGGATCAGCGCGCACATCGCGGAGACGAGGATCGCAACCATGCAGGTTTCAAACATCCCGGAGGTGCCGGACCCCATGTTGGCCAGCATGTCCCACGGCGTCGTCTGGCCAGTGCCTAGCATGATGATCGCGCCGGATACGATACCGGTCAGCAGGACGATGAATACCTGGACGCCGAGGATGCCGCCGGTCAGAACCAGCAGGTACGGGATGAGCTGGATCAGGTTGTAAGAGTGGACGATGGTAGTTCCCGGATCCTGCCGGAATGAGATGATAAGGATGAGGATAAGGGAGGCGATGGCAGCCGGAAAGGCGATGCCGAAGTTTTCCCGGAACTTATCTTTCATCTCACAGCCCTGTCCGTTGCAGGCGGCGATCGTCGTATCGGAGATAAAGGAGAGGTTGTCGCCGAACATCGCGCCGCCCATGACCGAGGCGGTGCAGAGCGCCAGCGAGAAGCCGGAGGTCTCTGCGACGGCGGCCGCGATCGGGACAAGCAGCGTGATCGTGCCGACCGAGGTTCCCATCGAAGTCGATACGAAGCAGGCTACGACAAAGAGCACTGCGACCGAGAAACGCGCCGGGATGAGCGAGAGCATCAGGTAGGCGACGCTTTCGGCGCTGCTGCGCCCAACCACGCCGACGAAGGTTCCGGCAGCGAGAAAGATGAGCAGCATCGTGATGATATTTTTATCTCCGATGCCCTGTCCCATCAGCTCCAGCTTCCGGTCAAAGGAGATAGAGCGGTTCTGAATGCAGGCAGTCAGGATCGCGAGCAGAAACGCAACGACGATCGGGATGTTATAGAAGCCCATCGGAATTTTTAGGATATACTCCGAAAAGATTCCCAGTCCCAGATAAAAGACAAGAAATACTGCGATCGGTAGCAGGGATGAAAGTTTGTGTTTGTCCATGTGTGTATCGAACCTTTCTATTTTAAAATTATCCGTAAAATCAAACAGAAATTTAGGGAGCTCCGTTTTCGAAACACCTCTCACAAGGGCGTTCTAAGTATACGGATGTGAGCGGAGCGCGCAGCCGGCATCCGTGACTAACGCCAAAAGGGGAAAAAGCTCCCTTATGATTTACGAATTGAATCTTATCATAAGAAGAAATTGTGATCAAGTATGGACAGAAAGGTTGACGAATTCTGCTAAAAAGGATATTCTGAAAGAACAGGAACTGACGTGAAAATCAAAGGAGCCGTAGAAGAATGAAACACAGGATAAAAACAATTACGGAGAGTGTATTGATTCTGCTTTTGATTGCCCTGATTCTGCTGATGATGACGCAGATTGAAAAGCTGCAGGGAACTGCGCGTGTCGTTAATTATGCGGGATTAGTGCGTGGTGCGACACAGCGGGAAGTCAAACTGGAGATAACGGGGAATCCAAACGATGAACTGATCCAGTATTTGGATGATATATTAAGCGGGTTAAAGTATGAGGATGGGCATTATAATTTGATCCGGCTGGATGACTTGAATTACCAGAGAAAGCTGGATACCCAGATTGCCAGTTGGGGGCATTTGAAAACGGAACTTATGAAAGTCCGTCAGCAGGGGTATGAGGATACCGACGTCGTTGAAATGAGCGAGACGTATTTTGGATTGGCAGATGAGACAGTATCGGCAGCCGAACAATATTCCGAGCAGATTGCTGTCCGGATCCGCCAGTTGGAGATTTTGTCGGCGCTGGTGATGCTGGGGTTGGTGGTGTTGATTATTAATGAGACGGTTTCTGCCCTTCAGGTTGCCAGAAAGAATAAGATTCTGGAGCAGAAAGCATATATTGATCTGCATACGGGATTACCGAATAAGAGCAAGTGTGAGGAGTTGTTTTATCAGGTAGAATTTATCCAGACATCGGTCGCCTGTATTATGCTGGATCTGAATAACTTGAAAGTGGTAAATGATACAATGGGGCATTCGGTCGGTGATCAGCTTATCATGAATTTTGCCCGTCTTTTGCGGAATGTAGTTCCGACAAAGGATTTTGTGGGGCGTTATGGCGGGGATGAGTTTATTGTCGTGCTCTATGATACAAGCAAGGAAGCTACGGAGGCGGTACTTCGGAACCTCGAAAACGAAGTAGCGTATTTTAATGAATACGGAAAGCATGAAAAAATCAGTTATGCGTATGGATGGGCGCTTTCAACCGATTATGGGGAGTGTTCCTTGCGGACGTTATTTGATAAGGCGGACGAGCACATGTATGAGAATAAACGCCGGGGAAAGCAGGAAGCTCCAGAGAACAGCAGATAGGAATAGCAGCGTTGGGGACGGCCGCTTTTAGGTGAGAGAAATGATGTATGAGAAGAAAATGAACCAAAAAACCATGAAGATAAAGACAGCAGTTGTCTTTTTTATTACTTTTTTGATTGTCACGGCTTGTGCATATTTCCTGAACCGCAACCAGGAGAGGGAAGAAAAGCTGAAAGCAGCCTATACGGCAGAGGCGACGGTTGGTCGGGTAGAAACGCAGTTAAATAAATATTTGGCAGTGTCGGATTTTTTGAAACGGCTTGTGGAAAATGGCTACCATTTGGATGACAAGGAGTATGCGGAACTTTCACGGATGGCGCGGGACGAAAATGGTGTGATTGAGGCGATTGAGATGGCGCCGGATGGCGTCGTAAAACAGATGTATCCGGTAAAAGGGAACGAGGCGGCATACGGTCTGGATATGCTGCAAAATATCGCCCGGAAGCAGGAGGCAAATCTGGCGAAAGATAGCGGGCGTTACACGATAGCCGGTCCATTTGCTCTTGTGCAGGGAGGTATGGGTGCATTGCTGTTTGATCCAATCTATGTGAGAAGTGGGAGAAGGGAGAAAACCTTCTGGGGTTTTTCCATTCTGGTCATCAACTGGGAACGGTTTATTGATGAGATTGCTTTGGATAAGTTGGAGGAAGCTGGTTACCATTATCGGATCTGGAAAAAGGATATGGAGAGTGGGGAAAAGATTGTGCTGGCTCAGAGCAGTAACCTGAGGGATTGGGATACGCTTGAAGTGGCGTGCAGCGTTCCGAACGATATCTGGTATTTTGAGATATGCCAGGAAAATGGGTGGATTATCTGGCAGCAGGTAGTCTTTGAAATTGTTCTGGCGATAGTATTGGCTGCGCTGGGGGCAATCGCCTACTGGCAGTTCTGGACTTGGCGAAACAAGGAAATTCGCTATGCCCAGGATCTGGAGATGTCGGCAAAGAAGGCGAGGGCGGCCAATGGGGCGAAAACACGTTTCCTTTTCAATATGAGCCATGATATTCGGACGCCAATGAATGCGATCATTGGGTTTGCAGAGCTGATGGAAGAACATATGGATGACAGGGAAAAGCTGTGGGAGTATGTCAGGAAAATTGAATCTTCCAGCAAACTGCTTCTGTCGATCATCAATTATGTGTTGGAAATGGCGCAAATTGAGAGCGGAAAACTAGAACTTCGGACGGAATCAGGCTGGATTCGGGAATTAATAAGCAGTCTGAATGCCGTGTTTGAGCCAGAGATTCAGAAGAAAAATCTTTCGTATCGTTGTATGTTTGAGGTTAAGCATGAGTATATTATATGCGATATGACGAAAGTGCGCGAGATCCTGTTGAATATTATCAGCAATTCCATCAAGTATACGCCGGAGGGCGGGCATATCCGCTTGGAAGTGCGTGAACTGGATTTAGACCGGAGTGGATACGCATCCTACCAGATTGTGGTACAGGATGATGGGATCGGAATGAGCAAAGAGTACCTGCCGCATATTTTTGAAGAATTTACGAGAGAGCGGACAACAACGGAGAGCCGAGTAGTGGGAACGGGATTGGGACTGCCGATTGTGAAAGCTCTGGTGGATGTCATGGGCGGCACGATCGAGGTGGAGAGCAAACTGGGAGAGGGTACGAAAACGACGCTGCTCCTTACATTCCCGTTGGCACAGGAGACGCACAAAGGGGACAAGGATCGGAGTGTGGTGTCTATCTCCCCAGAGCTGCAGGGAAAGCGCATTTTGTTGACCGAGGATAATGACCTGAATGCAGAGATCGCAATGACGCTCCTGCAGGAACATGGATTTCAGGTGGAACGCGCAGAAGATGGGGCAGTCTGCATAGAGCGGCTGGAAGAACATCCGGAGAATTATTTTGACGTGGTGTTGATGGATATTCAAATGCCGAATATGGATGGATATAAGGCGACGGAGGCGATCCGCCAGCTCCCTGGAAAATTAGGAAAAATTCCAGTGATCGCGATGACTGCTAATGCATTTGAGGAAGATAGGAGAAAAGCGAGGGCTGCAGGAATGAATGCGTATATTGCAAAGCCAATTAATATGGAAGAGATGTTTGCGGCTCTGAAAAAGGTGCTGGAGCTGAAAACGGTTCCGGGTGCAGCTGCCGATTTTTGAGAATAATTCCGTCTGCATTTCCACATACTATCCATAAGACACACGATATGGAAAACGTGGTATGCAGGAGGAAAAATCATGAAAGCTACAGGAATTGTGAGAAGAATCGATGATCTGGGGCGGGTAGTTATCCCGAAAGAGATACGTAGGACGTTGCGGCTTCGGGAAGGGACACCGCTAGAGATATTTACGGATCGCGAGGGCGAGATTATTTTGAAAAAATATTCGCCGATGGTAGAACTGGCAGCGTTTGCCGTGCAGTATGCGGAGGCGATGGCGCAGTCAACCGGGCTGATGGTTTGTATCGCGGATCGGGATCAGATCATTGCCGTTTCGGGGGGGCCGAAGAAAGAGTATCTCCAGAGAGCGATCAGCCGTCCGCTGGAGCAGGCGGTTTCAGAGCGCCAGAGTATTTGTGCCACACGGGAAGATAAAGCGTTTATTCCGATTGTGGCGGAAGAGATGGACAGCAGTACAGCGCAGGTAATTGTTCCGATTTTAAGTGAAGGGGACGCGATAGGTGCGGTGATTCTCCTGGGACGGGAACCGAAGCAGCGGTTTGGAGAAACGGAACTCAAGCTGGCGGCGACGGCAGCAGGTTTTCTGGGACGTCAGATGGAAGGCTGATGCCTGGAAAACAATCGCACAAGGGGAGTGTCGGATACGTTTTGGGTATCAAACACTCCCCTTGTTATTACCGGTTAGGGACGGGGGAGTGTCACGCAAAAGTGAATTTCGCCGTCCTCCAGCCGTGCATGGATACGGCCGCCGTGCCGTTCGACGATGGACTTTGCGATGGAAAGCCCGATGCCGTAACCGCCGCTTGTGCGGGCGCGGGAATCATCGGCGCGGTAGAAGCGGTCAAATAGCCGCGGAACCTGTTCTGGATCTAGATTTTCGCAAGGGTTTTGAACATCGAGACAGATTTGGCGCTTTTTCTGGGAGAGGGAAAGGGTGATAGTGCCGTCTGGCAGACAGTATTTCACCGCATTATCGAGCAGGATGGAGATAAGCCGGACCATCTGTTCTCGCTGTCCGCGCAGGCAGAGGGACGGAGTGACGGAAAGGGAAAGTTTTTTCCCCTGTGCGCTGGCGGCAGTCTGGAACGAGCGGGCAGTTTCCGTCACCAAATCACTGAGACAAAAATCGGAAAGGCTTTCTGGGCGGATGCCTTCTTCGGCTCGGGACAATTCGATCAATTCTGCAATCATCTGGTTTAAGCGTTCCACCTGTTTGCGGGTGCTGTCCGTCCATTCGTCCTTTCCGCGGAGCATCTCCATGACCCCGATATTCGCCAAAATAATGCCGAGGGGGGTTTTTAACTCATGGGAAACGTCGGTAATGAACCGGCGCTGTTTTTTTATATTGTCAGCAAATGGTTCGATCACGCAGTCAGATAGGAACAATAGAAGTAAGAACACGACTGCCAGACAACCGAAAATAATAAAGCCGGTCAGGCGTAACAAGGTGTAGAACGCCTGGAGCTGGGAAAAACAGTCTACGATAACGAGGGTACCGCCTCCTACGTCTGAGTCATCATACAGGCGGTAGCGGTAATAGCCCCAGTAGCCGTCTTCCTTTCCGGTAGCGAGGATCGTATCGGTCAGCTCCAGAATATCATTGTCACTTAAAGAGGCGATATGTTCCGAGTCGATGTCGGAGGGCTCTTCATTTTTATCCAGATGAATAATACAATAGCGCGTTTCAAAAGCAGTTTCGCGGGTGATTTGGAACCGACCGGAGAGACTGGGATGGTTTTTAACCATAGGGAAATTCCAGTCGTTTTCATATAGGGTGGAGATGATGGCGTCCGCACGCCCGGTCAGGCGCAGATAATTTCCCAAATTGATTGCACCGCCGATGACGAAAAGGGTCAGGGCAAGCGAAAACATGGCGATCAGGAGGAACCGCCGCCGCAGACTTTGGATCATGTGTCCGCCGCCGTCAGCCGGTATCCGTCCTGACTTCGGGTAATGCTGCGGTTGGCGCCGAGCGCCTGCATTTTTTTTCGAAGATAAGAAACGTAAGTCCATATGAGTTCTGCCTCCTGTGTAGGTGGGATGTCCGTGGGGGATGCGTGACGGGAATCGGCAGTCCCCCAGGTGTGTTCCAAAAGCTGCGCTTCGGTTAAAAGCCGTCCTTCCTCGCGGATAAAAAGCTCCATCATGGCAGCCTCGTGGCTGGATAGGCAGACGGAGGCACTCCCGCAGGAAAGTTCCATGGAAGCGCGGTCAAGACAGAGGTTCCCGCAGGTAAGGGGGGCACTCGGACGGGATGCCTGTCTTCGTACAAGCGCTCGTACACGCGCTAGAAATTCACCAATGTCAAAGGGTTTTGTCAGGTAATCGTCGGCTCCGCTGTCAAGACCGGAGATTTTGTCTTCGGTCTGGCTTTTGGCGGTTAGAAGCAGGACGGGGGTTTGGAACTCTAGGGCGCGGATCCGCTCAAGAACGGCCAGGCCATCAAGTTTTGGCATCATGATATCAAGAATCAGCCCGTCATAACTGATGCTTGTGGCTTTTTCGAGGGCCTCTTCTCCGTCGTAGACGGCGTCCACTTCGTAGCCTTCGTGAATCAAAATAGCAGTCAGGGCGCGGATCATATCCGGCTCATCGTCGGCGAGAAGCAGTTTCATGAGCGGTCCTCCTTTCTGGCGTCTGTCATTTCAGGTCTGCCGGGGCTATGTATCAGTTCCTTCAGGGTGGATAAGGACAGATCGGTGGAAGCAATCTGATCGGAGCAGCGTTTTAATTCCTGCTGCATCAACTCCGGGTTGGCGATGTCGTGTTTATATTTCAGTTCATGTTCAATGCTGGCCCAGCAATCCATTGCGATCGTCCGGAGCTGGATTTCCAGGCAGAGCGAGGAGGCAAGACGGGTTTGCGGCGAATTTCCCAAAAACCGAAGCGGCATCTGGACGATCATATGGTAGCTGCGGTATCCGTTAGGCTTGGGATGGGCGATGAAGTCTTTTTCATGGAGAACGGAAATGCCGGGGATCGTGCGGATTAACTGGGCGGTCTGGTAGACGTCGTCGACCATTGGGCAGATCAGACGTACCCCGGCAGCGTCGTGCTCGTGGAAAAGGGCATTCTCCGGAGTCGGTTCAAATCCGTCCTTGATCAACTTTTTTTTCATGCTGTCCGGGCTTTTGATGCGGGAAGTGCAGGAAGAAACCGGATCCCAGCCGGTGGTTTCTTTCTGGTAGCGTCGGATCATGTGCAGGCAGGATAAAAACTCCTCGATGATTCCCTCCAGGAGAATCCGGGCGTCTCCGTAGAAGTTGGATGGAGTAGAACATTGGATGTTTGAAAGTGGTTCTTTTGTATCTATCATCATTTGTACTGGTTTGTAACGTGTTACAATTCCTTTCGGTAAATTTTTTGTCTTTTATCGGATCGTGAGGGAGGATGGACATGGATGTCCATCTTCCTGCAAAATAGGTATACCGAAAAAGGGGCCAGAATGCAAGCAGATTCACAGATATTACATGGAATTTCACAGAAAATACACAGCTTTTGGGAGAAATTTTGTGGCGGGAGATAGACAGAAAGGAAGGATTGTTCCTTTGCTTGTTTAAAAGCGGGGCGGGAAAGCGAGGAAAAGTGTAAAAAACCTTGACAAAGCAAGGAGAAATGTATATAAATGTAAAGTAAGATTTGCGGGCATGTGCGAAAAAACGAATTAGATTCATGTGCGAAGACATAAACTAGGAGGAATATACGATGAATAAGACAGAATTAATCGCAGTTGTAGCTGAGAAAGCTGAAATTTCCAAAAAAGATGCTGAGAAGGCAATCAAGGCATTCACCGATGCAGTATCTGAGGAACTGGTAAAAGGTGGAAAGATTCAGCTGGTTGGCTTTGGTACCTTTGAGGTAGCTGAGAGAGCTGCAAGAGAAGGCAGAAACCCGAAGACTGGCGAAACCATGCCGATCGCAGCTTCCAAGACTCCGAAGTTCAAAGCAGGTAAAGCATTAAAGGATATGGTAAACGCATAATTGGCGGCATACTGCCCTCCGTGAAGTATCATGGAGGGTTTCTTTTTTTATCATTTTATATTTATACCGACAGGGACGGAAAGGGGGCAGACCGGTGAGACTGGATAAATATCTGAAAGTTTCCCGCATCATCAAGAGAAGGACGGTGGCAAATGAGGCGTGTGACAGCGGCCGAGTGATGCTCAATGAGAAAGTGGCAAGGGCAAGCGCAGAGGTAAAGGCAGGGGATGTGATCGAGATCGCATTTGGCAATAAATCTGTCAAAGTGCGTGTGACGAGCGTCCAGGAAACGATTCGCAAGGAAGAGGCGAAGGAGATGTTTGAGTATCTCTAGTGTACGGACTGGCTGGTATTCTGCCAAAGCAGTTGTTTGTTTTCTCATCGGGCTGCGTTGGCATCTGTTCGCAATGCCGCCGAAAAAGAAGCATTCATAAAGTGTGAAACCTCCCAATATATTTAACAGTAGTTAAATAAGTTGGGAGGTTTTTGCATGGAAGAAAGCATAAATGCCCGACCTCACAAACTGGAACTTTTGAATCGGGAAAAGGGAAGTATTACCGGTGTCCAGGATGTGGTGTCGTTTGATGAGAATCAGATGATTCTTGATACGGATATGGGGCTGCTGACCGTGCGGGGGCGGGCGCTTCATGTAAGCCGCCTGACGCTGGAAAAGGGCGAGGTGGATATCGAGGGGGAGTTTGAAAGTTTTTCGTACTCATCCAATGCAGCGCACCGGAAGTCGCAGGAGTCGCTTTTGGGGCGGCTGTTCCGTTAGGTGCAGCGATGGGGGGGACGATCAGAGGGGAGCTGCTTCTTTTGTCCGGCAGTCTCTTCACGGGAATTTGTCTGATGGTTGTCTATGACGGACTACGGATTTTCCGATGGCTGGTACGGCACAATTCGGTTTGGACAGGCATGGAAGATGCGGTTTACTGGATCGGTTCCAGCCTTGTGACGTTTCGGCTTCTGTTCAGTCAAAATGATGGAGTTCTGCGGGGCTACGCGGTCGCAGGTGTGTTAGGAGGAATGTGCCTGTACAATTGGACGGGTAGCCGGTTTTTATTTGCGCTATTGAAAAAAGGTGGCGGATGGCTTAAAATGAAAAGAAAGCGTTTCCAGAGACGAAAGAGCGGAAAACGCGGGAGAGCAGAGAGGAAGTGAAGCCGTATGGGCAGACAGATGGCGGGGGGCAGGCCGGAAAGTAAAAATGCACGGAAAAAGAAAAAAGAAAATTTAAATAACCGGCTGGCGTTAATTGGGATCACGATGGTCGTAATCAGTCTGGCAGTTACCGTGACAATCAAAGGCAGTTCTTTGAAAGAAAAGGACAGAGATTATTCGATTCGGGAAGAAAATCTGGAAAAGCAGGTAAAGGAAGAAGAAGAACGCGGCAAACAGCTGGAAGAATACCGTGTGTATGTGCAGACGAAGCAGTATATTGAAAAAGTGGCCAAAGAGAAACTGGGACTGGTAAACCGGAATGAGATTTTATTGAAGCCATCCCAGCCCAATTAGCGGTCGAATGAGACGGCAGCAGCACGACAAAAGAAATTAAAAAGAGAAACCGGGTAAAGGATGTCGAATCTTTTCTGGATTTATGCCATCCGTTTGACAAATATTTCCCTCCAGCCTGTATATAATGGCGTATACAGGTTAGGAGGGATTTTTTGTGCTTAAACGGAGAACTTTACATAGAGATATGGCGGATGTCAATGTTTATACGGCAAGGCGTCTGAAGGATATGGCGCTCTCGCTGGGAGGGCTGGCACAGGCGTTTGCCGATGAAATCGGGGGGCAGGGGCAGCTGACGAAGGAGGATGGCCTGGCGGCGATGCAGACGGCGGCATCTGTGGTATGTGGCGAGTGTAGTTGCTGCAATCTGTATTATGGAAGCCGACGGGATGACAGCTATTATCTGTATTATCTGCTTCGGACGTTCGAGCAGAAAGGGAAGATTGAAATGGAGGACATGCCCCGCCTGTTCCATGAGCTCTGCCAGAAGAAAGAGGCGTACATGCGGGAGTTGAACCGGAGTCTGGGGCGGGCGACCATGAATCTGGGATGGAAAAACCGTTTTCTGGAGAGCCGGGATGCGATCATTGTCCAGTTCCGTGAACTGGCGGCCATCCTGGAGGAATTTTCCAGCCAGATGGAACAGGCGGCGGATGTCACTGCCACATGGGAGGAAGCGCTTGCAGCGGCGTTTCGGCGGGGACATTTGCGGGTGGAAAATATGCTGATCCTTCAGTATGAAAATGAACAGCGGGAGGCATTTTTGACGCTTCGCAGCATGAACAGCCGCTGTATGACGGCGAGGGATGCGGCTGAGATTTTGGAACACGCGATTTCAGGGAGTCACTGGAGTGTGGCAAAGGATAGTAAAAGTCTGATTACCAGAAATGCGGCGACATTCCGTTTTGTGGAAGAAGGAAAGTACCGGATGCTTTATGGAATGGCGTACAGCCCGAAAGCGGGGGAACCTGTCTCTGGGGATACGTGTACGGTGCAGGCGGGACTCCCCGGACAGATTATCATGGGGCTTTCGGATGGGATGGGAAGTGGCCGGACGGCCAGCGAGGACAGTGAAAAAGTGATCGAATTGACACAGCGTCTGCTGGAAACAGGATTTTCGGCGCGATCGGCACTGAAACTGGTGAACACAGTGCTTCTGCTGGCGGGGACAGAGCAGAATCCGGCGACGATTGACTTATGCTGTATCGATCTGGGGAGCGGTGTGCTGGAGGCGATGAAGCTGGGCGCGGTGCCGACCTTTATTCTGGGGCGGGAGGGGGTGGAACTTCTGGAAGCGGGCGGCGTGCCGATGGGAATTTTACAGAATGCAGAACCTGTTCTCATGTCACGGAAAATGTGGGACGGGGAGAGGATCATTATGATCAGCGATGGCATTTTAGAGGCGATGCCAGGGGAGCGCAAGGAAGAAGCGTTTATGGAATTTGTGGGGAGTCTTCCCCAGAGAAATCCACAGGAGATGGCAGACCGGATTTTGGAATTTGCCTCGGAACTGTCAAAAGGCAGCACGGCGGACGACTGCACGGTGCTGGTGGGAACGATCTTGGAACGGGGATAGGGGGGTAGTAGTTATGTGTTGGAGAGATGAAAATGTTCTGGGATGAACTTAGTGTGGATAGGCGGCTTGCGTGATGTAAGAGAAGATAAAATCGGGCAGGTTGAGAAATGAGGTAAGATCCGTTATACTGTGACTGTATTTGATAGAGAAAATGGGTAGACTTTCGTCTTATCTTGTGTGAATGCCTTTCTAGGGACGATGGAGCACAGTGAATATATCAAATACGAGTTATTATGAGCGTGGAAATGGGTTTGATTTTAAAAGGGATAAAAAGAAATATAAAATGCAGAAACAGACAGAGATTTACATGAAACAAAATCATATGGTCCGGCCGGGGGATGGCATTCTGGTCGGTTTATCCGGGGGAGCGGATTCCGTCGGTCTTTTGCTGGTGCTCTGGAAGCTGCGGGAAACGCTGCAGATTTCCCTGCGGGCACTTCATGTCCACCACGGACTGCGCGGTGCGGAGGCGGACCGGGACGCGGCATTTTCGAGGGCGCTGTGTGAGCGGATTGGGGTTCCGTTTTATGAATGCCAGATCGATGCGGCAGAGGAGGCGCGCAGGCAGAAATGTTCCGTCGAGGAGGCGGGGCGGCTGGCAAGGTATCGTCTGTATGAGGAGACGGCGCGGGCGTGGGAAAATGAGATGCGGCAGAAAGAGATGTGTCCGGGGGAGACATCTGCAAATTTGCCGAGAAAGGGTTCGGTGCTGTGCCAGGCGAAGAACGGCAGTGTGAAAGAGATGTGCGGTCGGGAACCGGTTCGACAGGTTTACGTTGCCACCGCCCACCACGCGGATGACAACGCAGAAACAGTTCTTTTTAACCTGTTTCGCGGAAGCGGTCTGACCGGTCTTTCCGGCATCGCTCCGGTGCGCGGACGCATCATCCGGCCGCTTCTCTGGGCGCAGCGGAGCGAGATTCAGGCCTGGCTGCGGCAGCAGGGGCAGGACTGGGTTGAGGACTCGACAAATCAGGAGAGTGAATACAGCCGCAACTGGCTTCGGAATGAGCTGATTCCGTCGGTAAAAGAGCGCCTGAATACACAGGCCGTCCGTCATATTGACCAGGCGGGGCGGCGCATCCGGCAGGCGGACGCGTATCTGGAAGAGGTGGCAGAGAAATGGCTGCAAAAGCACGCGCCGGACGGAAAGGCGGATGTAAAAACACTGGCGGAGCAGGCGGAGATCGTGCAGGGATATATCGTACGGCATCTCTTTTTAAAGAGCAAAATGCCGCTTAAGGATGTGACGGAGGCGCACGTTGAGGCAGTGCGGGGGCTTTTGTACCGGCAGACGGGAAAGAGTGTTTCTCTGCCGCATGGGTTCCGGGCGGTGAATACGTATGGGATTCTTGAAATATATCCGGATAGGCCAAAAAAGCCGCAGGAAACCGTCGGCGGAACCTGTACGTTTTCGGTGCGGGCGCTGGGGCATCCGGGGGAAGGAAAAGAGGTTTCTCATCCAGGCACCCAGAATGAGAATCTTTTGCAAATACGCACTTTCCCTCGCGAAAATAGGAATGAATTTCCGAAAAACCAGTATACGAAATGGTTTGACTATGATAAAATAAAAGGTACCTTATCGCTGAGGCACCGGCAGCCGGGAGACTACCTGACACTGCCGTCCGGCGGCCGGAAAACACTGAAATCCTGGATGATTGATGAGAAGATTCCGAGGCAGGAGCGGGAGGAAATCTGGCTTCTGGCAGAAGAAAAGCACATCCTCTGGATAGTGGGGCACCGGATCAGCGCATATTATAAGATAACAGAACAGACAAAAACCATCCTTGAGGTGGAGTTTAACGGAGGAAAAAGCAGTGGCTGATAAGATTCGTGTATTATTAACAGAAGAAGAAGTAAACAAGAAAATCAGTGAAGTAGCAGCGCAGATCAACAAAGATTATGAGGGCAAGGAAGTCCACCTGATCTGCATCTTAAAAGGCGGCGTATTCTTTACCTGCGAACTGGCAAAACGCCTGACCGTTCCGGTTTCCCTGGATTTCATGTCTGTATCCAGCTACGGTTCCGGCACCCAGTCGAGCGGCGTGGTAAAGATCATCAAGGATCTGGACGAGCCGCTGGAGGGCAAGAATGTCATCATCGTGGAGGACATCATCGATTCCGGACGTACCCTGGCATACCTGATCGAGGTATTAAAGCAGAGAAATCCGAAAAATATTGAACTGTGTACCCTGCTTGACAAGCCGGAGCGCCGCGTGAAGAAACAGGTTCAGGTTAAATATACCTGCTTTACAATCCCGGATGAGTTCGTTGTAGGTTACGGTCTGGATTACGATCAGAAATACCGCAACCTGCCGTACATCGGTGTTGTGGAAGTATAAGGAGGAAACCAGTTGAGACAACGTCAGTCGATGGGGGGTGTGGGGCTTCTGATCCTCATGCTGCTCGTTATCATGTTTTTCTCGCTGAAAGTCCCGAAGATGGCGACTGAGCGGGAATTAAGCTATCCAGAGTTCATGGTATACCTGGAAAATAAGACCGTGGAGAGCGCACAGATCCGCCCGAACCGCGAGGTGCCGACCGGTGAGGTTGTGTTTCAGACCACTTCCGGCGACCGGGAAGAGTTCAATGTGCTCGATGTGAAGGAAGTGGAGATGGCGCTGCGCAAAGCGGGTGTTCCGTACACGACCAGCAGCGTCCGCCAGGACAGCTATTTCATGACGGTGATTCTGCCGATCGCATTGTCCGCGGGTGTTCTGATCTTCCTGTTTATGTTTATTAATTCCCGTTCCGGCGGCGGGGCCAATGCCAAGATGATGAATTTTGGCCGCAGCCGTGCCCGGATGGTATCGACCAGCAAGGTCAACTTTACGAAAGTGGCCGGCCTGGAGGAAGAAAAAGAAGAACTGGAAGAGATTGTAGATTTCCTGAAAAATCCGCAGAAGTACACCAGTGTCGGGGCACGTATCCCGAAGGGCGTGATTTTAGTTGGTCCTCCAGGAACGGGTAAAACACTTCTTGCCAAGGCGGTAGCCGGAGAAGCAGGCGTTCCGTTTTTCTCGATCTCCGGCTCGGATTTCGTGGAGATGTTTGTCGGCGTCGGCGCCTCCCGTGTCCGCGATCTGTTTGAGGAAGCAAAGAAAAATGCGCCGTGTATCGTGTTTATCGATGAGATCGATGCGGTGGCCAGACAGCGAGGCACCGGCATGGGCGGCGGCCACGACGAGAGAGAGCAGACGCTCAACCAGCTCTTAGTGGAGATGGACGGTTTTGGCGTCAATGAGGGCATCATCGTCATGGCGGCGACGAACCGGGTGGATATCCTTGATCCGGCGATTCTGCGTCCGGGACGTTTTGACCGTAAGGTAGCAGTCGGACGCCCGGATGTAAAGGGACGCGAGGAGATCCTCGGTGTTCACACGAAAGAAAAACCGCTCGGTGAGGATGTTGATCTGCACCGTATCGCGCAGACAACCTCTGGATTTACCGGAGCGGATCTGGAAAACCTGATGAACGAGGCGGCGATCAATACCGCGAAAGAAGGGCGCAAGTTCCTGACCCAGAAGGATATTGAGAAGGCCTTTATCAAGGTAGGAATCGGCGCGGAGAAGCGCAGCAAGGTAATTTCTGAGAAAGATAAGAAGATTACCGCATACCATGAGGCGGGTCATGCGATTCTGTTCCACGTGCTTCCGGATGTGGGACCGGTTCACACCGTCTCGATCATTCCGACCGGCGTCGGTGCGGCGGGTTATACAATGCCGCTTCCGGAGCAGGATGAGCTTCACATGACCAAGGGCAGAATGCTCCAGAATATCATGGTTTCGCTGGGAGGACGAATCGCCGAGGAGATTATCTTTGACGACATCACGACCGGCGCGTCCCAGGATATCAAGCAGGCGACCTCGATGGCGCGTGCGATGGTGACGGAGTACGGTATGTCTGAGAAACTGGGCATGATCAACTACGGCGGTGACAACAACGAAGTCTTCATTGGCCGTGATCTGGCTCACACGAGAACCTACAGTGAGGAAGTGGCGAGCGAGATCGACAGCGAGGTAAAACGCATCATCGACGAGTGCTACGCCAAGGCAAAACAGATCATTCTCGATCACGAGGATGTTCTTCATTCCTGCTGTGCTCTGCTAATGGAGAAAGAGAAGATCGGCCAGGCCGAGTTTGAGGCGCTGTTTAAAGACGGAGAGAAGCCGTCAGAGGAAGCCGAAACTCCGATAACAGAAGCATAAAAAATTCAAAAAATAAACGGGTCTGGAAAGAAACCTGAAAAAGGTGCCTGTCGGCTGCCAGAATGTGCGGGAAATATCCCGGACAGCCATCGGATAGATGGAAATGGCAGCGACGGCACCTTCTTTTATGCAAATTTCAGAAGAGTTTTGCTAGACATTTCCGGTGTGAGTGTTGATTTGCACAAAAAAGAAATGGAAATAAAACGATGTTTGTGCACACTTATTTTCGCTCCTATGCTATTATAATAGACGTAACCCCCCCAATACATTATATAGTTTTTGCTACACCCCATAA
>JBNMLY010000010.1:0-37349 GCA_050875065.1 Otoolea sp.
ATGATTGCGATGAATATGTTCATAATCCATACCTCCCCAACCTTTTCCTCTTCCCCAGTTTCCACTTATTTCTCACTGTCAGACACATTTCTCAATCTGACAATCCTGTTTTTCCCTGTTATCCTTCTACTTCTGTCCTGGCCTTTACTTTCATTTCTTTTATTTCAGTGATGCCTTTCTTTCCATCTCTGAAGCCATCGATCAGACGCGATTCTTTTTCTATCTCGCCAACAGCTGTATCAGCACGCCCCCGATCGTCAACATCAGCGCTCCGCAAGAACGCGTCACAATCTGTGCAAACGGAAGCAGTTCCATCCGCTTGGAGCTACTGAGTACCGCCACGTTTCCGGAGCCGCCCATGTTTGTCGTACACATGCCCGCTGCAATCGACGATTCGAGCGGATAAAATCCCATCCTGATACCGACCAGACCGGCCGTCAGCGTGATCGCACCCACAATCAGTACGACACTGAGCAGGTAAAACGGTGTGATCGTGTGCAGAATCGTTTTTAAGTCGATCAACGTCGCTCCAATTCCGGTCAGCGCTGCCGCCGTCCAGCTGTGGATCGCAAACTGTCCCCATTCTCTCGCCGCGTCCTCCCAACGTTCCGAAAGGATTCCCGTTCCTTTCACAATCACGACCGCCACGATCATCCAGGCATACGTCGGCACGATCGGGATAAAATGATGGCAGAGCGCCCCCAGTTCATAAAATGCCATCGAAATGACCAGTCCCGTGCAAAGCAGTGCAAACGTCGGTTTCATCGGCGGCTGTTTCTTGACTTCGTGGCCATCATTGACAAGGCAGCCATTTCCGGTCAGGGACGGCTTGCGCTCGCCGATATTATTGGCCAGGCCACCAAAAATGATCGCCACACAATTTCCCAGCACCGTCGCCGGTGCGATCCGCGTCAGAATCTGTCCGGCATCTGCCTCCAGAACCGAAGAATACATGGCCGACAAAGGCACCGCTCCCGCTGTCATGCCGCCGCTCGTCATCGGAATGCCGATATACAGAACGCCTTCCAGAAAGCTGTCCCCCATCGCCATGCCGAGAAGTCCCGAAAGCGTCACGCCGACCGCCAGCGACAGGACAGCCGTCGGAAGCAATTTCACGGTCGCACGGATCAAAAGCCCACGGTCAATATTGAAAAGACTTCCCGTGATCAGCGCCGAAATATAAAATACCAGAAATCCTTCTTTATTGACAAAATTGTCCAGAATCTCATGTGTCTGCGCCGGAATCAGTCCCAGCGCCTGGATGACCGCCGCCCCCAGAATACAGATAACTGAACCGCCCAGATACGTTTTCACGATCGGTATGTTATTTCCTAAGAAATTCAATCCCTCGCCCAGCACCATCAGCGCGATCATGCCGCCAACCAGCCCGGCTGGAAGCGCATCCATATACATACAGACTACCACCAGGGCTAGGATGCCAAGGTACAGAGGGATAGGGAATCCGGCGATCATTTTGCCGGATATTTCATTCCTCTCCTGTTGCATTTTTTATTTCTCCTTTTCACTTTCTTCCGTCGTTCTTCACAAAATTCCTTTGCTCCTAATCCCGTATTCAGTACTCACTATATACCAATTTACAACTTTTTCAAAAAATATCGTACAGGGCTTTCTAATATATAATGAATCCACTGAAAACATAAGTGTTACAAAGAAATTTGACCACAACATTTTTCTACAAAATCTTATTCTTCCACCGCATACACAATCGTCCTCGCATCTGCAAATTCATAACTGCAGGTTACAAACGAATATAAATGGGAAATCGGCTCGGCCGGCAGCTCACGAAACCAGCAGCCAGCCGTCATTTCTTCCATATAAAAATACAGATCCGCCCGGTCTGCAAATTCGGTTCTCCGGCGTTCCCCGTCACTGTCCGCACTGAGCGCTGCAATCAGGCGAAGTGTCTGCTTTTTGTTATCTGGGAAATAGAGATATGCGGTCCGATGCTTCTGGAAGAAATCTTTATTCTTCAAGCGGACCAACTCAGAAAAGCGGCTCCCGTCTTTCATATGATGTCCGTAAAAGATGGAATGAAAATCAGAGGCGTCCGGTTCACTCTCATAGTCCAGAAAGACCGTTCCGGCTGGATCGGGAGTTCCATCCAGCCCGATCCTACGGTAAGATTCATTGTCCGTTGTCCAGACGATCGGTTCGTCAATCCTCATGCCAGGGATGCGAATCCAGGCGATGACGTCTGGATTCTGACGTTTTAAAGATACGAAATCTGGCTCCGTATCCCCTTCAGACTGTGCCCCTCTGTTTTCCTTTTTTTCTTCCAGCCATCTTTCAGTTTCTATCAGCCCCCTATTCCCCGCCCTACTCTCTTCACTTTCTTTTTCAGCATTTTCTACCATTCCAGCCAGCTGCTTATGTTCTGCCCTTCCGGCCGCCTCCCACACGCCATTCGCAAACATCATGATTCCTGCCACGATCAAAAAAGCACAGAAGATACGGCGTGCCCAGTGGGCAGCGCCGTATCCTGTGCGCTTCTTAGTACCCAAATTTTCCTTCCAGCGATTCATCTTCGCGGATCCAGTCTTCGACATCGACTTTTCGGTACTCATTTTTCGTATCACGGATATAGACGTGTTCGATTCCGGCATTGATTACCATGCGCTTGCACATCGAACAGCAACTTGATTTTTCCACATACTCGCCGGTTCTCGCATCGACGCCGGTCAGATACAGCGACGCACCGATCATGCGCTCTCTGGACGCACTGATCAGGGCGTTCGCCTCCGCATGGACGCTGCGGCACAGCTCATACCGCTCACCGCGCGGCACATGAAGCTCTTCGCGGATGCAACGGCCGATGTCGGAACAGTTTTTCCGTCCGCGCGGAGCCCCCACATAGCCGGTCGAGATAACCTCATCGTTATTCACAATCACTGCCCCATAATGCTTCCGCAGACAAGTGCTCCTCTGTGAAACCATCTCCGCCAGATCCAAATAATAATTGACTTTATCTCTTCTCTCCATATGGGATCCCCCTTCCCTTTCTGTGCTTTCATGCAGTTTTTTCACTTCGCGCAGCCGCCTCATACAAAAGGCCGCTGCATCGCCGCTTCACTCTCTCTATCCTCTTTAGATTCCCTCATTCATCTTTGCCAGCTTCGCTGCCTGATCTGCCGCGATTAAGCTATCGATGATCTCATACAGATCGCCGTCCATGATCGCATCAATCTTATACAAGGTCAGCTTGATACGGTGCTCGGTCACACGTCCCTGCGGGAAGTTGTAGGTACGGATCTTCTCAGAACGGTCGCCGGTACCGATCTGGCTGCGGCGCTCTGCCGCCTCCTCATTCTGGCGTCTTTCCAACTCCAGATCGTATAACTTGGAGCGCAGAAGGCGGAACGCCTTTTCCTTGTTCTGTAACTGAGATTTCTCGGTCTGGCTGTAGATCACGATGCCGGTCGGGATATGGGTCAGACGAACCGCGGAGTCGGTCGTATTGACACACTGTCCACCGTTTCCGGACGCACGCATAACATCGATACGGATATCCTTATCATCAATGACAACATCCACATCTTCTGCCTCCGGCATCACGGCTACCGTCGCCGTCGAGGTATGGATACGTCCGCCGGACTCGGTCTCCGGCACACGCTGTACACGGTGAACGCCGCTCTCGTACTTCATCTTGGAGTAAGCGCCCTGGCCGGTGATCATGAAAACGACCTCCTTGAAGCCGCCGATTCCATTTTCACTGACACTGACAAGCTCGGTCTTCCAGCGGTTGCGCTCTGCAAAGCGCACATACATACGATACAGCTCGGAAGCAAATAATGCCGCCTCATCGCCGCCTGCACCCGCACGGATCTCGACGATAACGTTCTTGTCATCGTTCGGGTCCTTCGGAAGAAGCAGAATCTTTAATTCCTGCTCCAGCTCCTCGATACGCTTCTTCGCATCGTTTAACTCTTCCTTCGCCATCTCGCGCATCTCTTCGTCAGATTCCTCATCAAGAAGCGCCAGACTGTCCTCTACATCCTGTTTTGCTTTCTTGTACTCCTTATATGCTTCCACAATCGGAGCCAGATCCGACTGCTCTTTCATCAGCTTGCGGAAACGATTTGTATCGCTTGCTACTTCCGGGCTGCCGAGCTCTTCCATCAGCTCCTCATAACGGATCAGCAAATCATCCAATCTGTCAAACATGATATCCTCCTCTATCGTCTAACGGTTCCACCGCGCCTTCACTACCCGATCCAGCCCCGGCTCATCCTTTATCACTTCTATCTCCCGATACCCGGTGATGGTCAGTATCCGGCTGACCGCTTCCGCCTGGTCGTATCCTATCTCAAAATATACACAGCCGCCCTTTTTCAGGTGCTTGCTGCACTCCAGCGCCAGGACCCGGTAAAAATACAATCCGTCCTCGCTGCCATCTAATGCCAGCCGCGGCTCATGGTCGCGCACCTCCGGCTCCAGGCCATCAATCACCGCTGACGGGATGTATGGCGGATTTGAGGCGATCACATCGTACATGGCATCCGCTTCCACCGACTGAAACAGATTGCTTTGAAGCAGCGTCAGGCTGTGTTCCTCGATCTCTGCCTGCAGACGCGGACCTTTCGCCAGCCACGTTTTCAGGCGGATGCACCACGGATCCTCCGAAACCTGAAACGATTCCGAACGTGCGGTGCCCTTCTGAATCAAAAAGAGACGTCTCGCATTTTTCTTTGCCACACGCAGCGCTGCCTCGGAAATATCTACCGCCGTCACATTCCGGTATCCGCCGAGCACGGCAAGGCTGATTGCGATGCAGCCGGATCCGGTACACATATCCAAAAGTGCCAGATCCTTTTCCGGGTAATCCCGAAGGACCCGCTCGACCAGCGTCTCCGTATCCTGGCGCGGAATCAGGACATTTTCATCGACGGAAAACGTCATTCCCATGAAATCCTGCGCTCCCAGAATCTGCTGCAGCGGAATGCGCTCGGCCCGTTTCTGGAGCATTTCCTGGTAACGTCCATAGCCTTTTTCCAGACGTTCGGCGCGGATCGGACGGTTCTGGTCCAGATAATAATGCACCCGGTCAATCCCAAATGCCGCCTCCATCAGATACCAGGCATCCGTCCCCGCGTCCGGCACGCCCGCCTCACTCAAGCGCGCGCCGCCCTCATCCAGCAGTTCTTTCCAGGTCAGGTCTGTTCTTCCATTTTCCTCGCTCATCGAATCATCCCCTCTGTCGTACCGTAACGTGTCTATGCCTCTTCCAGTTCCTTTTCCCAGCCCGGAAAATTCTCCGTCAGATATTCTCTCCAGTCAAAGACTGCCTCCGTCGCCGCGATCGCCACCTCGATCATCGAATCATCCGGCTCCTTCGTCGTCAGCCCCTGCATCCACATACCCGGGCGGCTCACCAGATCCATAAACTTTGAATTGCTCCGTCCGGCGCACTGTAATACCTCATAGGATACGCCTGCAATGACCGGAACCAGAATAATACGGCTCAGCATCCGCAGCCAGATCGTATCTACTCGGATCACCATAAACATCAGAATGCTGATTACCATGACAATCAAAATGAAACTGGTGCCGCAGCGCTTATGTTCTTTCGAGCTTTCCCGCACATATTGCACCGTCAGCGGATGACCATGTTCCACACAGTTGATGCACTTGTGCTCCGCTCCGTGGTACATAAACGTCCTCCGGATGTCCTCCATCCGGGAAACCAGCTTAATATAAATGATAAAGATCGCGATCCGGATCACACCTTCCAGCACCGCCATCAGGCGCTCCGAAGTGATCACATTTTTAAATAAATTTGCAATCATCAGCGGAAGAATCATGAAAATGCCGATCGCCAGAATAAACGAAATCACCATCACGGCCGCCATGATCGCACTCTCCAGCTTCTCACCGAACACGCGATCCAAAAACTGCTCAAATTTTCCCGGCTCCTCGTCCTCATCATCCTCAAAAAAACTGGCGGAATACGTCAGACTCCGCATACCGATGATCATCGAATCGGCAAACCGGAACACGCCGCGCACAAACGGAAGCTGTAAAATCTTCGCTTTTTTCGTGATACTCTGATATGTGTCTTTTTTTACTTCTATCTCTTTGTCAGGCCGGCGGACTGCCACTGCGTAGTCCTCACCCTTCATCATCATGATGCCTTCAATTACCGCCTGACCGCCAATTCCTGAATACTTCATGCTGTCCTTTCAAAATAAAAAAAGAAGAAAACAAAAAGGCTGAGTTTAATGTCGCCACTAAAACCCAACCTTTACATGGTTCAAACTTATTTGCCTGCGTTGATGCCGTACTTGCGGTTGAACTTATCGATACGTCCACGGGCAGCGGCTGCTTTCTGCTGGCCTGTGTAGAATGAATGGCACTTGGAGCAAACCTCTACGTGGATGTCCTGTTTTGTAGAACCAGTTACGAACTCGTTACCACAGTTGCAAACTACTTTTGCCTGATAATAGGCTGGATGGATTCCTTCTCTCATTTCTTTCACCTCTCTGAATTTTTCATTGCGATTTCCGACCGCTTTTTTAAGTTGCAAGCCGTCTTGAAACGGCTCTATATAAAGCCCTGCACACCCAGGCACGCTATTCCATCATTTAAGCGTTCCTTCCACTCGTAAGGACGACTCACGCGGATGTCAGAACTACCGTCTGTTACTACAGCCTTGTAATTATACCATGAATATATTATTTTAGCAAGTCTTTTATTAAAACCTCGGGGATTTCGTTTTTAGTAATGCATATTTATGTTTACTCGAAACGTTTTTGATGCCTGTTTTTTCATTTTATTACGGATGGGCTATCCGCCTTTAGCTTTCCCAGGGAGAATTAGGAACTTTTTCCGTTAGAAACATGCACTAGGCAGTAAAAAAAGTACTCCCCATACTTAAACAGAGAGTACTCTTTTTACCGCCTTCGCAGCATTTATTCTTTATTCATTCACTTACTGAATCTCGCTATGGAACTCCTGCAGGGACTTAACCTCCAGATGTCCATGTTTCTTGATACTCTTCAATGCCTGTACGGTAGCCTTGGCTGCTGCCATGTTTGTAAAGTACGGAATCTTTGCCTTTACGGCTGCCTTACGGATATAGCTGTCATCGCCTCGGCCCTTCTTATCGTTCGGGGTGTTGATGATGATGGCTACTTCTTTATTGGTAATCTTATCCAGGACGTTCGGACGGCCCTCGTTGATCTTGCAAACCTTCTCAGCCGGAAGTCCTGCTGCTACCATCACATCGCAGGTTCTGCCGGTACCCATCAGCTTGAAGCCACACTCAACAAAGCCCTTTGCAACCTCGATTAATTCTGCCTTATCTTTGTCGTTGACACTTAACAGAACGGTTCCGGAATCCGGAAGACGTGTCTGGGTTGCTTCCTGTGCCTTGTAGATCGCCTCGCCAACGCTGGTGGACATGCCAAGAACCTCACCGGTGGAACGCATTTCCGGTCCAAGTACCGGGTCAACCTCCGGGAACATCTTGAACGGGAATACCGGCATCTTAACGCCGTAATGCGGAATCTTCTTCTCTTTCAGTGCCGGTACCGGTGACGGACGGCCTGTTAAGTGGGAGGTCATGATATCGGTTGCCAGTTTAACCATCTTGATGTTGCATACTTTTGATACCAGCGGCACGGTGCGGGATGCTCTCGGGTTTGCCTCCAGAACGTATACCTCGCCGTCCTCGATCGCATACTGCATGTTCATCAGACCGACTACGTGCATCTCTTTTGCGATACGGCTTGTGTAATCGCGGATGGTCTCTACCTGATCCTTGGTCAGATTTCTGGACGGAAGGATGCAAGCGGAGTCGCCGGAATGGATACCTGCCAGCTCGATATGCTCCATAACAGCCGGAACAAATACATTCTCGCCATCGCTGATCGCATCTGCCTCGCACTCGGTTGCGTGATGCAGGAAACGGTCAATCAGAATCGGGCGATCCGGTGTTACACCAACTGCCTCTTTCATATAGAAGGTCATCGCTTCATCGTCATGAACAACTTCCATACCACGGCCGCCAAGAACGTAGGACGGACGAACCATAACCGGGTAACCGATCTTGTTTGCAATCTTTAATGCGTCCTCTACAGTAACTGCCATGCCAGACTCCGGCATCGGAATCTGCAGCTTATCCATCATCGCGCGGAAGAGGTCACGATCCTCTGCCATATCAATGGTTTCCGGAGTCGTACCCAGAATATTGACGCCGTATTTTTTCAGGTCTGCTGCCAGGTTCAGAGGTGTCTGACCACCAAACTGTGCGATGACGCCGAGCGGTTTCTCTTTGTGGTAGATGCTTAATACATCTTCCAGTGTCAGCGGCTCGAAATACAGCTTATCGGAGGTATCGTAGTCCGTGGATACCGTCTCCGGGTTGCAGTTTACGATAATTGTCTCAAATCCAAGCTCTTTCAGAGCGATTGCAGCGTGTACGCAGCAGTAGTCGAACTCGATACCCTGACCGATACGGTTCGGGCCGCCGCCGAGAATCATGATCTTCTTGTTGTTGCTGCACGGACTCTGGTCTTTGATATGGTAGCTGGAGAAGTAGTATGCGGAATCCGGTGTACCACTTACGTGTACGCCCTCCCAGCCTTCTACGATGCCTTCTTTGGTTCTTGCATCGCGGATCTCTTCCTCGGTAACGCCTAACAGCTCGCTTAAGTATTTATCTGCGAAACCGTCCAGTTTTGCCTGACGCAGAACCTCAGCCGGCGGAACCTCGCCCTTGTATTTCATCAGGCTTTCTTCCTCTTCTACCAGTTCTTTCATCTGCTGGATGAAGTAATGTTTAATCTTTGTTAATTCGAACAGCTCGTCTACGGTAGCGCCCTTGCGGAGTGCCTCGTACATGATGAACTGACGCTCGCTGGTCGGAACGTGCAGCATCGCAAGCAGTTCTTCTTTCGTCTTCTTATCAAAGTCTTTTGCATGGCCCAGACCAAAGCGGCCTCTCTCCAGGCTTCGAATTGCCTTCTGGAATGCCTCTTTGTAGGTCTTACCGATACTCATAACCTCGCCGACTGCCTTCATCTGGGTTCCCAGTTTGTCCTCTGCGCCTTTGAATTTCTCAAATGCCCAACGTGCAAACTTGATAACGATGTAGTCGCCGGACGGAACATACTGATCCAGAGTGCCGCTCTTGCCGCACGGAATCTCATCCAGTGTCATGCCGGTTGCCAGCATCGCGGATACAAGTGCGATCGGGAAACCGGTTGCCTTGGATGCCAGCGCGGAGGAACGGGAGGTTCTTGGGTTGATCTCGATGACGATATCACGGTCTGTCTTCGGATCATGCGCCCACTGTACGTTGGTTCCGCCGATAACCTGGATTGCCTCTACGATCTTGTAGGATTTCTCCTGCAGACGTTTCTGTACTTCCTCCGAAATGGTTAACATCGGAGCGGAACAGAAGGAATCTCCGGTGTGTACACCCAGCGGGTCAATATTTTCAATAAAGCAGACAGTGATCATGTTGTTCTTCGCATCGCGGACAACTTCCAGCTCCAGCTCTTCCCAGCCGAGAATCGATTCCTCAACCAGAACCTGTCCAACCATGCTGGCCTGCAGGCCTCTTGCACATACGGTCTTTAATTCGTCTACGTTGTAAACCAGACCGCCGCCTTCGCCGCCCATCGTGTATGCCGGACGAAGAACAACCGGGTAACCCAGTTTATCAGCGATTGCCAGGGCATCATCAACACTGTAGGCAACCTCACTTCTTGCCATCTCGATACCGAGGCTTTCCATCGTGTGCTTGAACTCGATACGATCCTCGCCACGCTCGATCGCATCAACCTGTACGCCGATCACCTTGACATTGTACTTATCCAGAACACCTGCTGCGGCAAGCTCGGAGCAGAGGTTCAGTCCAGACTGACCACCCAGGTTCGGGAGCAGCGCATCCGGGCGCTCTTTTTCAATGATCTGAGTCAGACGATCTACGTTCAGCGGCTCAATATAAGTCACATCTGCTGTCTCCGGATCCGTCATGATTGTAGCCGGATTGGAATTGACCAGCACAATCTCATAGCCGAGTTTTCTCAGTGCCTTGCACGCCTGTGTTCCCGAATAATCGAACTCACACGCCTGTCCGATAATGATTGGACCGGAACCGATAATCAATACTTTGTGAATGTCATTTCTCCTCATGTTTTCTCCCTCTCATTGTCTGCTGTTTTTTGGCTTTAAAAAAGCGGCCTCCCGGATCAACTAAAAAATCAAGCACCTCCGCGGTGCTCTCACGCGCGTCTGTCTGATCTTCCGTCTCTCTGACAGCCTCTGCAAACGCAGTTCTGCCAGACCCCAGTTAGCCATTATCAGCATTATAATAGAAAGCGCTTTATTTGTAAACAAAAAATTTTACAAAAATCGATCTTTTTCGCTTTTCAAATTTGATTTTCTGTGATACTATAGTAAAGATATACTGGGGTGTTTATTTTGTCCAAAAGGCAGATTTAGACCCTCTTATTTTCGTTCCTACGGCTTGATAAGCCGTTTTTTTATTATCTGGGTATGCTAAAATAAAACAAAGGATCCAATCAATAACAGATACGGATGTCCATGAATTGATAATTGATATTGACACACTGCACAATCAGTTATGGCTTTGTCCGTGATTACACAACCGATTCATATACAGGACAATCACGCAGAAGAAACAGGAAAAGAAAGGAATGATTTCATAATGAAAAAAGTTGTCATCATCGACGGTCAGGGCGGACGCATGGGACGCGCCCTCGTAGAAGAAATCCAGAAGCTTTGTCCCGGGCAGCCGCTTCTCGCGCTCGGCACCAACACCACCGCCACCGCCGCGATGATGAAAGCCGGAGCCGCCATGGGTGCCACCGGTGAAAACCCCGTCATCGTCGCCTGCCGTGACGCCGACTTAATCATCGGCCCCATCGGCATCGTCATCGCCGACTCCCTCTTAGGAGAAATCACCCCCGCCATGGCCACCGCCATCGGTCAAAGCCGCGCCCAGAAAATCCTGATTCCTGTCACAGGGAACAGTCACTGCCATCACATTCTGGTAGGTACACAAAATTTACCAATGAATGAATATATCCATCTGGCGGCAGAGGAAGCAGCCTCTTATTTAAACCAAATTTAAAATTGCATTTTTATCGATAAATACCAATGTCGCACACACAATGCGTTGTAATTTTGCCGTACTTTTCGATATTGGCTCATTTATAGTTTTTACTTCATCTCTCCAACACCCAGGCCCCAGCCGCCCGCCGCCCAGGTGCAGGCTCCTTTGTTTATCAAATTGTACGCATCTTGAGCCATCTGTCCGCAATGGGCGGACATTCATGTCCGATCAGTGCGAACAGATGTAGCGAAAGCAAGCGAACAATTGATAAACCAAAGGGAGCCTGCGTCTGGGCGGTGGGCGGCTGGGGCCGTCCCTTTCACGCTCTAACCATAAAAAAAGCACGAAGCCGAACCCTCATCGTTCCGCTCCGTGCATTTTTCTTCCGGTTTCTTTATCTTTCAGAACCTGCGCCTTCAACTCATCCACACTGGAGAACTTCATCTCCGGCCGCATAAAGTCTAAAAAGTGAACCTCAATCTTTTTCCCATACAGGTTTTCATCCAGATCATAGATATATGTCTCCGCGCCCGCCGGTCGTTCTCCGGCAATCGTCGGTTTTTTTCCAATATTCGTGATACTTCCATAAGAAACACCATCAATCACCGTCCGGGAAAGATACACCCCGAACGCCGGAAGATGCTTCTGGATTCCCGGCAGAATATTCGCCGTCGGAAATCCTAAGGTAGAACCTAAATGTTCTCCATGTACCACCTGTCCACGGATCCGGTACTCATATCCCAAAAGCTCATTCGCTTTGCGGATATTGCCCTTCGCCAGCTCTTCCCGGATATAGGTACTACTGATCTCACGATCCCCGTCCATCGCTTTCTCCACGATCGACACTTCATAGCCATATTTCGGTGCCAGCTTCCGAAGAAGTGCTGCATCCCCCTTCCGCTGATAGCCAAAATGGCAGTCCGTACCGGATATGATTGCCTTCGCATTCATCTTACCAATCAGGATCTCGGCGATAAACTGTTCCGGATCCATATGTGAAACACTCTGATCAAACGGATATTCCACCAGATACTCCACGCCAGCCTCACGCAGATTCTCCTCGCGCTCCTCATTAGTCGTGATCATCGTCTGCAGCCTTCCCCGGATCAGGGTTCCCGGTGCCGTTTCAAAGGTAAAGACCGCCGGTTTATATCCCTTTTCCCGATACCGCATCACTTCCCGCAGCAGTTTCTGGTGTCCTCTGTGAAGACCGTCAAACTTACCGATCGTAACTGCGGTCGGCTCTTTTATCTGAAATTCTCTGGTTCCGGCAAAATACTGCATCTTACTCTCCTCCCAGAAAGATCTTACGTGGTTTCCATTGTTTCTTTTCCGGCTGATATGCATAGAGACCGATGAAATGGTTCGCGCTGTCATAGACGCGGATCCATCCGGCACGCTCATTCTCTGCCTCAGCGCCCGTGCTTTTTCCAACATTTCCAACACTTTCAACGAGTCCGGAATCCGAACGCAGCGTCTCTGCTTTTCCACCCACAGAAACCATTTCATCCAAACCGCTTTCGTTCTGTACCGGGCTACTCTCTCTCGGCCCCAGTCCCTTCGGGAACGGGTTTCCATTCTGCAGAAGCTTATCCAGTACTTCGCCTCCCGACACATACGCCGGGCAGTCCTCAAACATCCCGTCCACCGGCACGATCTTCTCCTCGATCTGACCGATTTTCGCCAGCTCTTCCACCTCGCCCAGGCGCAGGCTGTCCCCGATTGCAAAACGATCGACACGGGTACGGATCAATTTTTCCATACAGCCGCCGCATCCCAGCTTTTCACCGATATCATGACACAGCGTGCGAATATAAGTTCCCTTGGAACAGGTCACGGTCATCGTCACGCGCGGCAGATCCACTGCATCGATGTGAAGATCATAGATTTCCACCGGACGTGCCGCCCGCTCTACCTCTTTTCCGGCTCTCGCCAGCTCATAGAGCTTCTTTCCGTTGACCTTGAGCGCCGAATACATCGGCGGCACCTGCATATACGGGCCGACAAAACTTTCTGCCGCCTCACAGACAGCCGTCTCTGTCAGATTTCCGGTCGGTTTTTCTGAAAGAATCGTTCCTGTCGTATCCTGCGTATCGGTTTCCGTTCCTAATAAAAGAACCGCCTGATACGTTTTTCTCTTATCTGTCAGCAGATCACACAGCTTCGTTCCTTTTCCCAGACATACAGGGAGTACGCCCTCCGCTGCCGGATCGAGCGTACCCGTATGACCAATCTTTTTCTGTCTCAAAATGCCCCGAAGCTTCGCCACCACATCGTGGGACGTAAATCCCGGTTCTTTATAAATGTTTATCACACCGTGAAACATAAACTCTCCTACTTTTCTTCGCGGGCATTCATCTGTTTTTCAATATGTCCCGTCAGGTTATTGATCACATCCCTCGGACGTCCCTGCATCGTGCAGCCCGCCGCATGGATGTGTCCGCCGCCGCCGAAATACGCTGCCACCTTGCTCACATCGACATATTCGTTGGAGCGCAGGCTGACTTTGTATTCATTGAACGCCTTTTCATAAATGAAGATGGCACATTCCACCCCTTCGGTAATCCGAAGCTGATCGATGATGCCGTCCAGATCATTCGTATCGACACCGTAAAACTCCATTTCCTTCTGGGAAACCACACTGAAAATACATCTTCCATCCAGAATCCGCATGCTGCCAAGCAATGCTTTTCCGAGAATCTGATTCTGTGCATACGTTTTACGATAAAAACTGTCGTCGATGATCTTCGCCGCGTTCACACCTTTTTCCATGAGTGCGCCCGCGATCTCCATCGTTTTCCGGGTCGTTGAATTGTACTTAAATACGCCTGTATCATGCACAATTCCAGTATAGAGACACTCCGCCGCCTCCCTGCTGATTTTCGTATCATCGAGAAGTGTGTATAACACCTCGCTGCAGGAGCTTGCGTCCGGAATGATGTAATTTTGTTCTGCAAATCCTGTATTGGTTCTGTGATGATCAATGCAGAGTGTCTTCGCCGCGCTGTCAAAATAGACCGCGTACTCACCCAGGCGCTCTTTATCGCTGGCGTCCAGTGTAATGCACAGATCAAACGATTTCTCCGGCGCGATCTCGGTCTGAATTTTCTCAAACTCATTCATATAAGAAAATTTAGCGGCCGGATGGTCGAGAAACAGCTCTGCCTCCACCTGCGGGTAATTCTCCCGCAGATAGTTAAGCAGTCCCAGAGTCGTTCCGATACAGTCCCCGTCCGGATGGATGTGGCCAAGCAGCACGATGTGCTTCACCCCGTCCAGTGACGCCTCTAAGATATTTTTACTCATTTTCTTCCTCATCTCCCGATTCTGAGTCTCTGAGGTTTTCAGTTACTTCATCGATCAGACGGGTCATGTGTACACCGTACTCAATCGACTGATCGAGAATAAATGTAATTTCCGGCGTATTCCGTAAGTTGATGCGTTTTGCAAGCTGGGTACGGACAAATCCGACCGCGCTTTTCAGCCCCTGGATCGTATCTTTCGCCGCTTCTTCGTTGCCCAACACGCTGATATACGCCTTGCAGTACTTGAGATCCGGAGTTACCTCCACGGAAACAACCGTTGTCATCGGATGAATCCGAGGATCTTTCAGCTCACGGCTGATAATTTCACTCAGCTCTCTCTGTACTTCACTGTTAATTCTTGTATTTTTAATGCTATTTTTACGCATGAATCCCTCTGCCTTTCCATTCATGTGCGTTCGGATTGTTATCCGGCGCGGCGGACAGTATCACACCTCTGCCGTGCCAGATCTCCCCGAATGTACATTTATTTACTAGCGCGGAACCTCTACCATCGCATATGCTTCGATCATATCGTCTTCCTGCAGATCGTTGAACTTCTCAAATACAAGACCACACTCGTATCCGGAAGCAACTTCCTTCACGTCGTCCTTGAAACGCTTTAAGGATGCCAGCGGGCCATCGAAGATCTGCTCGCCGTCACGGGTAATACGTGCCTTGCAGCCTCTCTGGAATTTACCATCCAGGACGTAGGAACCAGCGATCGTGCCGACACCGGAAGCCTTGAAGGTCTGACGTACGACAGCGTGGCCGATTACCTGCTCCTCGTAAACCGGATCAAGCATACCCTTCATCGCTGCCTCGACATCTTCGATTGCCTGATAGATGACGCGGTAGAGACGAACGTCTACTTTCTCACGCTCTGCGATGGACTTCGCGGTTGCATCCGGGCGCACATTGAAACCAATGATAATCGCATTGGATGCAGCTGCCAGGTTGACGTCGGATTCGTTGATCGCACCAACACCGCCGTGGATTACCTTGACGACAACTTCCTCGTTGGAAAGCTTCATCAGGCTCTGTTTTACTGCCTCGACGGAACCCTGTACGTCCGCCTTGACGATCAGCGGAAGTTCCTTTACATTTCCTGCCTTGATCTGGGAGAACAGATCATCCAGGGAAAGTTTCATCTTTGTATCTTCAATTAACTTGTTCTTGCTCTCAGAGATAAAGGTTTCTGCAAAGCTTCTCGCCTCTTTCTCGTTCTCCGGCTGTACAAATACTTCACCGGCGTTCGGCACGTCGTTCAGACCCAGAATCTCAACTGGGGTGGACGGACCAGCCTCTTTAACACGGCGTCCCTTATCATCCATCATCGCACGAACACGGCCATAGCAGGCACCTGCTGCAATCGGATCGCCGACATGAAGCGTACCTTTCTGTACCAGAACGGTTGCAACCGGGCCTTTACCCTTATCCAGCTCTGCCTCGATGACAAGACCTCTTGCCTTACGATTCGGGTTTGCCTTTAATTCTTTCACTTCTGCGGTCAGAAGGATCATCTCAAGCAGTTCCTTGATACCTTCCTTGGTATGTGCAGATACCGGAACGAAGATGGTGCTGCCGCCCCAATCCTCCGGAACCAGCTCGTACTCGATGAGCTCCTGTTTTACCTTCTCGATGTTTGCACTCGGCTTATCGATCTTGTTGATCGCTACGATGATCTCAACACCTGCTGCCTTCGCATGGTTGATCGCCTCGATGGTCTGCGGCATAACACCGTCGTCCGCTGCAACTACCAGGATTGCGATATCGGTGGATTTCGCACCACGCATACGCATTGCGGTAAATGCCTCATGGCCTGGTGTATCCAGGAACGTGATCTTCTGTCCGTTGATCTCTACCATGTAAGCACCGATGTGCTGGGTAATACCGCCTGCCTCTTTTGCCGTTACATTGGTCTGACGGATCGCATCCAGAAGAGAAGTTTTACCATGATCGACATGCCCCATAACGCACACTACCGGCGGACGGGTTACCATGTCCTTCTCATCCTCTTCATCCTCTTTCAGAAGTTCTTCAATGACGTCAACCTTGACCTCTTTCTCGCAGAGTACATCAAACTCCATCGCGATCTCTTCTGCCTGCTCATAATCTACTTCCTGGTTGATGGTGACAACCTTGCCCTGTAAGAAGAGTTTCTTCACAATGACAGACGGCTGAAGCTTCATCTTATCTGCCAGATCCTTGATGGTGATTACCTCCGGGATCGTGATCGTCTTGATCTCCTCAACCTTTGCCTCCTTCTTCTGCGGCGGCTGAACGGCGCTCTTTACGTTCTTTCCGCCTCTTCCCTTGGAGTGCATCTCTTCCTCATGGTCGATCTTGCTGTATTTATCATTCTTGTAATTGTTCTTATTCTGCTTGTTGTTCTGCGGTTTCTGTACAACCGGGCTGTCGAAGGATGGCTTCGGAATATTTAAACCGCTACGTCCATCGCGTCCGCCTCTCTGACCATCACGGCCTCCCTGGTAGCCGCCGCCTCTCTGACCGTCACGACCTCCCTGATAGCCGCCGCTTCTCTGGCCGTCACGGTTTCCCTGATAGCCGCCGCTTCTCTGGCCATCGCGGTTTCCCTGGTAACCCTCTCTCTGACCATCGCGTCTTTCTACCGGTGCTGCGCTCTGCTCTGCACCTGCTGCCGGGCGCCCTGCCGGTGCTCCGGTCTTCGGTGCTCCGCCTGCATTGCTCTTGCCTGCCGGACGGCTTCCTCTCTGTACGCTGTTCTGCGGACGATAAACTGCTGCAATCCGCTTTTTCGGCGGCTCAGTTGTCTTCTCCGCCTCTTTCTTCTCTGCCTCTAACGGCTCTTTCTTTATATCTTCCACTCGATTTGTTTCCGCCTTTCCTGTATCTGTCTTTGACGCCGTCGTCTGCTTCTTTGCTCCTGCAAGGAAACGTCTGACTGTCTCCGCCTGTTCCTCCGTCACATTGGAAGAGTGGCTTTTTACGTCAAAATGATTTTTCTGCAGTATCTCTAAAACTTCTTTATTTGATTTGCCAATCTGTTTTGACAACTCATTGACCCTCATGTTTCGCTACCTCCGTTCCGGCACTGCCTTCCCGTTCTGCATAAGCTCCCAAAAGAGCCCGCCCAGAAAAGCGCTAGTCATCTAACTTCTCTCTTAACGCCTTTGCAAAACCGGAATCCAAAACGGCCAGAGACGCTCTCATCTCTTTTCCCATCGCGTGTCCCAGCTCTTCTTTCATGCCGAACTGGTACACAGGAACCTTGTAATATGCACATGAATTTTCAAACATCTTTTTCGTATTGTCCGACGCTTCTTCTGACACGATCACCAGATATGCTTTTCCGCTCTTGATCGCTTTTTCGGTCATGAACTCGCCGCTTGCCGTTTTCCCGGCGCGCGTCGCCAGTCCCAGAAGATTCAGCACCTTTTTACGATTCTCCAAACTGCTCCATCTCCTTTTCCAGCGCCTCATAGACTTCTCTCGGAATCGCCATCTTCAGCGACCGCTCCAGCCCTTTGCTCTTTACCGCCTTTTTCCAGCAGTCCATCGAAGGACAGAGGTAGGCGCCGCGGCCATTCTTGCGGCCTGTCGCGTCAATCTCGATCGTATCGTCGGCTGTCTTTAAAACGCGGATCATTTCTTTCTTGCTCTTCATTTCTCCGCATCCGATGCACTGTCTGAGCGGCACTTTTTTTGCTCCCACTGTCTATCACTTCCATTTCTGTCAAATCCCAAATCCCGATTCTGTCATCTTCCTGCCAGATTTCATTGATTTACTCGAAATCAGCATTCCAACACATTTTTTCAGGATTATTCCTGCTCCGCTGCCGGCTCTTCTGTGCCCTCGGCTGCCTCGTTCTCAGCTGCTTCCTGTTCTGCTGCCTCGGCTGCCTCTTCCTCTGCCACGCTGATTAATGGATCGTCGGTATAACCCTCGAAGCCTTCCTCGTAACCGCTCTCAAGCTCATCTAAGAGGCCGGACTCTCTTGCCTGTGTCTCGCTCTTGATATCGATCTTGAAACCGGTCATGCGGGCTGCCAGACGTGCATTCTGACCTTCCTTGCCGATCGCCAGGGAAAGCTGATAATCCGGAACGATCACCTGTGCCTCGCGTGCTTCCTCATCCGCAGCAACCAGGATAACTTTTGCCGGGCTTAATGCGTTCTCAATCAGGAAGGCCGGGTTGTCATCCCAGTTGATGATATCGATCTTCTCGCCGCGCAGCTCATTGACAACGGCACTGACACGTGCGCCGTTTAAACCAACGCAAGCACCTACCGGATCAACGTTCGGGTCGTTGGAGCTGACTGCCATCTTGGTACGGGAACCAGCCTCACGTGCGATTGCCTTGATCTCTACGGTACCGTCGCGAACCTCAGCCACCTCAGACTCGAAGAGGCGCTTTACCAGGTCTGGATGGCTTCTGGATACGGTAATACGCGGGTCGCGCTGTGTCTCTTTTACTTCGATCACGTACAGTTTGATACGCTCGGTCGGTTTGAATACCTCGCCCTTTACCTGCTCGCTCTCGTTCAGGATCGTGTCGATCTTGCCTAAGTTGATGCTGATATTGCGTCCTACATAACGCTGTACGATACCGGTTACGATATCTTTTTCTCTGCAGCGCCACTCCTCATACAGGGCGTTGCGCTCTGCCTCACGGAGCTTCTGTAAAATAACATTCTTCGCGTTCTGAACGGCGATACGTCCAAACTCTTTGGAATTGACAGAAAACTGGACCACATCGCCCAGCTCATACTTACTGTTTAAGAGCTTTGCCTCTGCCAGACTTACCTGGGTCATCGGATCCTCAACGTTCTCCACAACCTCGCGCTCTGCCACGATAGCAAAATCTCCGGTTTCACGGTTGATGTTTACCTTGACATTATCTGCCCGGCCATAGTTATTCTTATATGCTGTCAGCAGAGAATTTTCAATCGCTTCTAAAAGGACATCTTTGCTGATATTATTTTCTTTTTCCAGCAGATTTATTGCCTCAATCAACTCTTTATTCATTTTCTTTTATCTCCTCCTACCGTTTAAAAATCAAAGGCTAAACGAATCAAAGCAATCCCTGATTTTTCAAATGTACGCTCGCTGCCGTCCTCCATCGTGATTGTCACGGAATCCGCGTCATAGGACGTAAGCGTTCCTGTAAATTCCTTCTGTTTGTCGATCGCTTTATACAGGCGGATCTCCACATCCTTGCCGATGCTTCTTGCAAAATCTTTCTCTTTCTTCAAAGGACGTCCCAGTCCCGGAGAACTTACCTCCAGTATATAGCTGTCCTCGATGAAATCTTCCTTATCCAGCCACTCGCCAAGCAGACGGCTGATTACCTCGCAGTCATCAACGGTAATTCCGCCTTCTTTGTCAATGTAGCACCGCAGATACCAGACGCCGACCTCGCGGACATACTCCACATCCACCAGCTCAAACCGATGCTGCTCCAGAACCGGCGTGATCCACGCCTCTACCCGTGCTTCGTATTGCTCTCCCTTTGCCACACCCCCACCACCTTTCTATGAAATTAGAAAGAGTGGACTTTTTTGTCCACTCTTTCCAGTCAGTTTATTATGTTATCATATTTAGTATAACACGCTTTATTCGGAAGTTCAAGGGGTATTTCCCTATTGTTTCTCTTTATTTACCGAATACAGCCTCATAATCTGCTTTGAACTTCTCGATACCGGCATCGGTCAGCGGGTGTTTAACCATCTGCATCAGAACCTTGAACGGAACAGTTGCGATGTCAGCGCCAGCCTTTGCGCACTCGATGATGTGCATCGGATGTCTGGTGGAAGCGCAGATAATCTCGGTGGAAATCTCCGGATAGTTGTCAAAGATCTCTACGATATCGTAAATCAGGTCTGTACCGTTGGTGGAGATGTCATCCAGACGGCCTAAGAACGGAGAAACGTATGTAGCGCCTGCTCTTGCAGCCAGAAGTGCCTGGTTTGCAGTGAAGATCAGGGTTACGTTCGTCTTGATGCCCTCAGCAGACAGAGCCTTAACCGCCTTTAAGCCCTCTGTGGTCATCGGGATTTTAACAACCATGTTCGGATGAATCTTAGCGATCTCACGGCCCTCAGCGATCATATCCTCAGCCTTCACAGTCGTAGCCTTAACCTCACCGGAAATTGGTCCGTCCACAATGCTGGTAATCTCTTTGATAACCTCGTTAAAATCACGGCCCTCTTTCGCAATCAGAGACGGGTTCGTGGTAACGCCACAGATAATACCCATATCATTCGCTTCGCGGATCTCATCAACATTCGCGGTATCAATAAAAAATTTCATTTCTCATATCCTCCTAATTTTTATAAGATAGATAACCAGTATCTCCTATATCTACTATCTATAAGTATACCATACTTGTCCCATCTATTTCCATACTTGAATCTATATTTTACAAAGAAACTACAGACAGCTTACACATTACATACAATTCCGCTGCGAACAGCGTCAGCGCCTTCGCCCCTCACGTTGCGCCGGCTCTCAGGAAAAGCGCTGACCAAACGCGGAGGAAACATCACATACGCCGGTTCTTGGCGAGGTCTTTCCGAGCCTAGTACCGCTGCGTAGGTGCAAGAGCGCGAGCGTTTTCCGGAGCCTTTGCGTCAGCGCTTTTCCGTCACCTTCACGACACACGTCACTCCTACAACACACCTAACGCCCGCTCTCCACTTCTATTTTCCCTGTCCGTAATACGCCCCCGGCCCATGCTTCCGCAGATAATGCTTATCCTGCAGACACTGCGGCGCCTCTTTCACATGCGGATTGATCATCTCGCAGCGCGCCGCCATCTTAGCGACCTCCTCCAGAACAACCGCGTTGTGAACCGCCTCATGCGCATCCTTGCCCCAGGTGAACGGTCCGTGGTTCTTGCAGAGCACACACGGCACAGCCATCGGGTCAAGCTTTCTTTCTTCGAACAGATCCGCGATCAGCACGCCCGTATTCCACTCATAATTCTTTAATTCTTCTTCATTTAAGTTTCTCGCGCATGGAACGGAACCGTAGATATAATCTGCGTGGGTCGTTCCGTAGCACGGAATGTCGCGTCCCGCCTGCGCCCAGGAAGTCGCCCACGGACTGTGCGTGTGAACCACGCCGCCGATCTTCGGGAAACGGTTATAAAGAATTAGGTGGGTTTTCGTATCGGAGGACGGATTCAACGTTCCCTCGACACGGTTTCCTTCCAAATCCATGACAACCATGTCGTCCGGCGTCAGCTTGTCATAGTCCACGCCCGACGGTTTGATGACAAACAGCCCTTTTTCACGGTCAATCCCGGATACATTGCCCCAGGTAAACGTAACCAGACCGTATTTCGGAAGCAGCATATTGGCTTCGTATACTTCTTTTTTTAATTCTTCCAGCATCGATTAAAACCTTCCTTCTACTGCGCCTCTCTCGGCAGCCAGACCATTGATATAGCTCGTCATAAACGCATTGAAGCCCTCGACATCCTTTGCATCCGGCTCCATCGTCTCTGCCTTTGCATCTGCAAACACCTGCTCATTTAAGTAATCGGATAAGCTCTGTCCCGGCTTCTTGTCCTTGCGGTACGCTGCCAGAACCGCGATACCCCAGGCACCGCCCTCTCCGGCTGTCTCCATGACGGATACCGGTACGTCCGCCGCTGCCGCCATGATGCGCTGTCCTACGCCCTTGGTCTTGAAGAATCCGCCGTGGCCCATTAATTTATCCAGTGTCACGTGCTCCTCCTTAAACAGGATGTCCAGACCATATTTCAGGGTTGCCAGGGAGCTGTATAAGTGGGTACGCATGAAGTTTGCCAGTCCCAGCTTGCTGTCCGGACGGCGCATAAACAGCGGGCGTCCTTCCTCAAAGTCGGTGATCGGCTCGCCGGAAAGGTGGCAGTAGGACATCAGTCCGCCGCAGTCCTCGTCGCCCTCGAGTGCCTTGCGGTACAGAGTTCCAAACAGGGTGTTGCGGTCCGTTTTCTGTCCCATCAGCTCGTAGAACTCTTCAAACAGGCCGACCCAGGCATTCAGATCGGAGGTACAGTTGTTGCAGTGAACCATACCGACCAGATGGCCGTCCGGCGTCGTTACCATGTCGATCTCCTGATGAACCGTCTCCAGATTCTTCTCCAGAACTACCATCGCAAATACGGAAGTTCCGGCAGATACGTTACCGGTGCGGACTGCCACACTGTTCGTCGCAGTCATGCCGGTTCCGGCGTCGCCCTCCGGCGGACACAGCGGAATGCCGGCTTCCAGGTTGCCGCTCTCATCCAGCAGTTTGGCGCCTTCCTCGGTCAGCGTTCCCGCCTCATCGCCAGCGGTCAGAACCTCCGGCAGAAGATCGCGCAGCTTCCACGGATATCCCTTCGGTGCTATCATCTCTTCAAATTTATCCAGCATTTTGGCATCGTACTGTCCGGTAGCCGGATCGATCGGGAACATACCCGAAGCGTCACCGACGCCGAGTACCTGTCTGCCGGTCAATTTCCAATGTACATATCCGGCTAAGGTGGTCAGGAAATGTACGCGGGATACATGTTCCTCGCCGTTGATCACCGCCTGATACAAATGTGCGATGCTCCATCTCTGCGGGATATTGTAGTTAAACAGATCCGTCAGGCGTCTGGCTGCCTCGGCGGTCATTGTATTTCTCCAGGTACGGAACGGAACGAGAAGTTCTCCGTCCTTATCAAATGCCATATAGCCGTGCATCATGGCGCTGACGCCCATCGCACCGACCTTTTTCAGCGTTAAACCGTACTGTTTCTTCACATCGGCAGCCAGATCGGCATAGCAATCTTTTAAGCCTTTCCAGATATCTTCCAGGGAATACGTCCAGATACCGTTTTCCAGACGGTTTTCCCACTCATAGCTTCCCTGCGCGATCGGCGCGGTTGTGCTGTCTGTCAATACTGCCTTGATTCGGGTCGAACCAAATTCAATTCCGAGCGCCGTATTTCCGCTCTCTATGTCTTTTTTGATCTCTTGCGCACTGCGGCCCATATCCATCCTCCTTGCCGTGACGATGCCATTCCCACATTCATTCCAGAAAGCTGTGAAAACAGCCATTGCATCCGCCACATCCATTTTACATAAAAAGGCGCACCGCCGCCGGGATCTTCCTCCCCTTGGCTGCGGCACGCCCCGTCATTCATAATATTTCTGTTTTCATAGTTATGGCAAAAATTCACGCAATTACGTCTTTTTCAAACGTTTTTGCCTCTCAAACATTCCATTATTTCATAAAGAATTTCTGTAAATCAGCCTCGGTTGTATCTTCCCCGATGGTAATTAATTCTGTACCGGTCAGACGTGCGAACATTGCAATATCGTCTCTCGTCAGAGCAGTGGATACAACGGAGTGATGAGCGCCGCCTGCGTAGCACCATGCAGCCGTACCGATCTGGAAGTTCGGTTTATGACGGTACATAATTCTGGCTACCGGAAGCTTTGGCATCGGTTTCGGCTGTTTTACAAGCTCGATGTCTGCACAGATGATGCGGAAATGGTCGCCCATATCTACCATCGTTACCTGGATACCATCGCCGGTCACGCCGTCGAAGATCAGTCTCGCCGGATCTTCCTTGCCGCCGATCCCCAGCGGAAGTACATCGATCTCCGGTTTGGTTGCTGCAAATGCCGGCGGAACCTCCAGCATATGGGAAGCTAACTCTAACTCCTGACCCGGAGTTAAATCGTAGGTGTAATCCTCGATAAAGCCGGTTGCGCCCTCTTTGCCCTCGGACATCTTCATCAGGACTGCAGACAGAGCGGAGATCTTATAATCGCCCTCCGGACCAAAGCCGATGCCCTTGCCCATCAGGTTCTGAGCTGCGATACCCGGAAGCTGTTTTAAGCCGTGCAGATCCTGAAAAGTATCTGCAAATGCGCCGATTCCATTCTCGGAGAGGAATTTCTCCAGACCCACTTCGTATTTGGCCTGCTCACGGACAGAATCGATGCGGTCGGTCTTCATCGTATACTTATCGGTATACTCTTTCATCTTTGCGTCGATCTCTTCCTCAGTTACCTGATTGATGATGTCAACCAGATCACCCAGTGCGTAGTAGTTGCACTCCCAGCCGTATTTGATCTGGCTCTCTACACGGTCGCCGTCGGTAACCGCTACATGGCGCATGTTGTTACCGAAGGAAGCTACCTTTAAGGACTTGGAGTAGGAGATCGCCTTTGCAACGGACGCAAACTGACGGATCTTCGCTACTACTTCATCATGTTTGTAATATCCAGCTACTACCTCATGCGGGATACCCATTCTGGCAACGATGAAGCCGTACTCACGGTCGCCGTGTGCGGACTGGTTCAGGTTCATGAAATCCATATCGATCTCGTCATACGGAAGTTTCTCATTTGCCTGTGTATGTAAATGAAGCAGCGGTTTTCTTAACTCCTGCAGACCCTTGATCCACATTTTAGCCGGGGAGAAAGTATGCATCCAGGTGATAACGCCGACGCAGTCATCATCGTTGGAAGCTTTCCGCATATCCTGAATACAGATTTCGGAAGTCTCTACGGTCGGAAGAAGCTCGATCTCTACCAGATCGCCCACTTTTTCATTTAAGAATTCAACCATCTGACGGCTGTCTTCTGCAACCTGTTTCAGGCATTCCTCTCCATATAAGTCCTGGGAACCTACAATAAAGTATAACTTTTTCATTTTAATCTGCCTCCTTGTCATTTTCAATGTATATCCCGAACCGAATTTCCATTGTTAAACATCACCGGAAAGCGGTACGAATACTTCTTTTCCTGCCAGTCTGAATCCTCTATCATCCGCAGAAGATTCCGCGCTGTCAGCCGCCCAAGATTGTACTTGGGATGAATCACGGACAGGATCGTGAGATCCCCCTCCTGCACCGGTCCGGCATCGTCAAACGATACCAGGGAAATATCTTCCGGCACACGCAGTCCGCGGTCCTTCAAAAAATCCATATAGCTGCCCGCCACCTCGTCGTTGTAGAGGATCATCGCGGTGCAGTCCTTCGTCCGACGGTACATCCGCTGGAGTCCTTTTTTGCTTAACTTTTCTTCCATATCCCGGGTCGAATACCAGCGGATCCAGTCCTCCTGGAAATCAATCCCGAAATCCGACAGGCACTCGATAAAGCCGCGATAGCGCTCGATTCCCTGCCAGTCATCGTATTTGAAAATACCACCGATGCGGGTATGCCCGTTCTGTATCAGAATCCGCGTCAGCTCATAGCCCGCGCGCGCATCCGACATTTCTACGCTGTCAAACGTCTCATTCTGGTAATGGTTGTGAATAAACAGCGTCGGGATATTTCTCCGGCGTATCTCTTTATAAAGCCGCAGATTCGGATTCGGAAAGCTCGAACGCGTCCCCTCGATGATGAGGCCGGACACATTGCGCCCCAGCATTCCCTTGAGATACAGTGCCTCGTCATTTAAGCGGTTGCGCGTGACCGAAACGCTGATCTCATAGCCTTCCTCCCGCAGAACCGATTCGATTCCCTCGTACACCTGCGGAAACAGGTAATCGGAGAAATAACTGAGTATCAGTCCGATGCGGGGGCGTTCTTCCTTTTCCTTCTCCGGCGCATAGGAAACGTAGGTACCGCTTCCTTTGACCCGGGCAATCAGCCCGTCCTGCTCCAGACGGTCTAGCGCATTGCGGACCGTCTGGCGGGAGTATCCAAATTTATTCTGGAGCATATGCTCGGACGGGAACTTATCCATGTTCCTAAGCACCCCGCTCATAATCAGCGTCCGACCCCAGTTGTAGAGCTTTTGATATTTAAGTCCTTCCTGATTCCGGCTGCCGTTCTCCCTCATACTGTAACCTCCAGATGTCGTTTTCGTCTGTCAGGCCGGCTGACAAACCAACCAGTCCTATTTGATAACCTGCAGGGACTGACGATCTGCGAATACGGCTACGAATACCAGGAATACAACGCCCTGAATGAGCTGCATCATCTGTGTAGAGAAGCCCATCATCGTCAGACCACTGTTCAGGACGATGTACAGAAGAGAACCAACAATAATATTCTCAAAGCGTACCTTCGCACCACCAGAAATCGGCATACCGCCCAGTACCAGAGCAATCAGAATCTGTGTCTCTAACTGGTTACCGCCGGAGGAAGTAACCGAACCAACCTTGATAACGTTGATAAATGCGGCAAATCCGGTGATCGCACCTGCCAGCGTGTAGATGAGGAATTTCATGCGGTCGGTGCGGATGCCGGAGAACATCGCTGCCTTCTCACCTGCACCGATTGCCTTTAAATATGTACCAAACTTGGTAAAGCGGAATAAAATAAATCCGACAATCAGGACCGCCAGCGTACAAGCCAGTTTTAACTCGGTGCTGTCGAAGTTGATTAACATCGCAGAACCGGCTACCGGCGCGTTGGTCGTCAGATATTTGATAAATCCACGGAATAAGAACATCGTACAAATCGTAACGATGAAGGATTTAATCTTGCGGTATACATAGAAGTAACCGTTGATAGCGCCAATCGCTGCACCGGATGCAATACCGGCCACAATTGCCAGCGGAATGCTGGTCTTGGAAACCATGCAGACTACGATCGATGCAATACCAAGGATGGAACCCTGGGAGAAATCCAGACCGCCCATCGTCATGATAAAGAATACGCCGGTTGCCGAAATCATGGTTACATACACCTGGGAAAGTACCAGAGGAAGGTTGTTCATCATCCGGAAATTCGTCAGGGCATTGAACATAAGAAAGATGATAATCAGTCCCGCAATCGGCAGAAGCGAACGGATCATCGTCATTTTTGATAACTTTTTGAGCTGCTGCTCTTTATTTTCCGTACTTGTCTTAACTTGATTCTCCATTGCGTCCTCCTTATACCATCATCGTGATCAGGCTGTTTTCATCCATCGCCTCGTCACGTTCCAGTTCGCCGCTGATCTTGCCATCCTTCATGATAATGATGCGGTCGCACATACCAATCAGCTCCATCAGCTCCTCGGAAATCATGATAATCGATTTTCCGTTCTTTCTCATCTGGTTCATTAACTGGTAGATGTCCTGTTTTACCTTGATATCAATACCACGGGTCGGGCTGTCGAGAACGACGATGTCGGAATCTTTTCCGATCCATCTTGCCAGAACAACTTTCTGTTTATTACCACCCGAAAGCTCTGAAACAAACTGATTTACATTGACCATCTTAACGGACATCTGTTTTGCGAATTTATTAGAAAACTCTCTTAATTTCTTGTCACTCAACAGATGGAATTTATTTGCCAGCGAATCCAGGGACGGCAGGCAGATATTGTCTCCGATGCTCTGATTCAGGACAACCGACTCATTGTCACGATCCTTCGACGTATACGCGATGCTGTGCTTGATCGCACTCGAGATATCATTAATCTTCGTTCCGTCTGCCAGCTCTACCGTACCGGTGCGGTCATAGGAAGCGCCGAAAATTGCCTTGCCAATCTCGTGCATACCTGACTCAGACAGACCGCCGAACCCAAGGATCTCTCCCTTATGGAGTTCAAAGCTGACGTCCTCGATGAGTCCCGGAACCGTCACGTTCTTAACAGAAAGAACGACTTCGTCGGATACCTTCTCACCGTAATCTGCACGGTAATAATCGCCGGTCACCTCACGGCCTACCATCAGACGTTTCAGATCATCCTCTGTCACATCTTTGCTCTTGACGGTATCGATGTAAACGCCGTCGCGCAGGATCGTGATGGTATCGGATTTGTCCAGAATCTCCGGAAGGTCATGGGAGATAAAGATAACCGTGTTGCCGCTCTCGCGGATGCGGTTCATGTGTTTGTAAAGTTCCTCACGGCCTTCCTGGGAAAGCGCCGTGGTCGTCTCATCGATGACAACAATCTTCGGATTAAAATAGGTTGCCTTTACGATCTCAACCAGCTTCCGGTCCTCGAAATTGTAATTGTCGATGATGTCTGCTGCCTTGATGCGCTCGAAGCCGTACTGTTTCAGAAGCTCCGTCGCCTTTTTATTCATGGCGTTTGTATTTTTAATTCCCATATGGACGAACTGATCTTCGTGTCCCAGGAATATATTTTCCGCTACTGTAAGTCCCGACAGGGTTCCTAACTCCTGTACGATGATAGAAACACCCTCGTTGTTGGCCTCTACCTGGTTTTTCGGATGAATCTCTTTTCCATCCAGAATGAACGTACCGCTTCCGATACTGTAGATGCCGGTCAGCATGTTGGTTAACGTCGATTTACCGGAACCATTCTCTCCGATCAGCGCGTGAACCTCGCCTTTATTGACATTGAAAGACACATTCTGAACTGCCTTCGTGATACCGAAGGACTTGCAAAGATTTTTTACCTGTAATCTTACCTCGCTCATTGCATTTCCTCCCTCGATTTACTTGACAATCTCGCCTTTTTCTGCTTTTGTGGTCAGCGTAATGATGATTAACAGGGCCAGACCCGTGATAACGTCCTGGATCGCTGTCGGTGCACCCATCGCGATGAAACCAAAGAAAATAATGTTGATAACGAACTCGCCGATGACGATCGCCTGCAGCGGCATACCGTATTTCTTGAATGCCAGACCGAAGAAACATCCCATCGTCGGAACGAAGTTACGGCTCATCGACGCCATACCGGTTACCGCTACCATGGAGGAACCGTAGCTGATCGTCAGGATCGCCATAACGCCTAAAAATGCGCCGCTCAAGATAAATGCCAGCACTTTGTACTTATTAACATTGATACCCATGTTTTTCGCTACGAACTCGTTGCTGCCGATCGCATATGTATAAGTACCAATCTTCGTATAATTTAAGAAAATATAAGCTGCCACACACGCCAGAAGCGCCAGGATGATGTTCCACGGCATCTGTCCGAATGCACGGAGGTTGGACGGAAGCGTCTGCTCCACGCCGCCTGCGATGTAGTTGGCAATCGACTCATAGATAAGAGCCAGACCCGTCGTTACAATCATGGACGGGATGCGGAGTTTTACATAGAAAATACCGTTTAAGAGTCCGACAATCGTACCGGTCAGCACGCTGCCGATGATAAGACCGGCATACCCCATGCCGAAACGAGAGGCAAATACACAGCCTACAATCGCTGAAAGCATGATGTTCGCACCGATGGAGAAATCGAACATACCCATAACCATAACAAAGTAAAAACCAACAGCGCCAACCGTCGCGATCAGGCTGGCCTGAAAATAACTCAGCATATTGGCCGGAGAACCAAAGTTGGCCGGCGTCAGAACTTTAAAAATCGCCCAGGAAAGCACTACCAGACCTACCAGGATGATATAGCCCTTGGCAGTTCCCGAAAGTTTTTTCTTTCCGGTTGTTTCAACAACAGAAGAACCCATATTTTATACCTCATTCATAACTGCTCAGTCTCTTCGCAGTTACTTTCTTTCTTTTAAAGAAAAGGCCGGCATCGCGCCGTGCGATACCGGCCTTTTCTATTACATTCAGCCTCTTAGAATTCTGTATTCGAATCAGTTTCTGAATTAGTTGCCTGCTCTCTTTGCAGCATCCTCGATGGAGATGCCAGCTGCAGTTGCCTTCAGGTCATCCAGGCTAAGCTCGGACATAGCTACCAGTTCCTCATCGGTGTATGGAAGCTGATCTACGAAGTACTTCTCATATGCTTTGTAGTCGTCCGGAGAAGATACATACAGATACGGGAACGGAACGTCTACGAAGTTGCCCTCGATACCTGTGTAGTTGCCCTTGATTGCGTTGTAAACCATCATGAAAGCGATAAGCGGATCGCAGTAATGTCCGCCGGACTCACCAGCCATGGAACCATTCTCAAGTCTCTCGCCCAGATCCGGAAGGAAGTCTGTGGAAACGATGTCGATATCCTGCGTCTTGCCTGCACGCTCAACTGCTGCGATAGCGCCCTGAAGCGGGTCACCGCCGCCGCCTGCCGGAATCAGTGCATCCAGAGTCGGGTCTGCGGACATCAGAGCCTCTGCTGCCTTGGAACCACCCTCGGAAGAAGTACCTGCGTACTGCGGCTCAGAAAGCTTTGCCTGATCATCCGGATGATCTTTATTCCATTTCTCAACGCCAGCTTTGTAGCCTTCCCATCTGCCAAGCCAGGTTGCATCACCCTGCTCCCAGCCGATCAGACCGATGTTTCTGTCGCCCTTGTCCAGAAGAATCTGAACTAATTTCTCGCCGTTCTCCGGCTCGTTCTCATGAACAGCGCCGATGTAGTACGGAGATGCGGTTGCTAAATCATAGATATCTTTGCTGTTCTCCTGGCTGATAACACGGAAGAACTGTGCCAGATATACTTTGTTGTCGTTACATGTCTTGATAGCGGATGTCATCTCTGTATCAGAAGAGTTACAGATAACGATACCCTGGCATCCTGCTGCAGCTAACTGCTCTACAGATGCGGTAACCTTCTCAGATACGTGACCCTGGTCAACGTACTGAACCTGAACACCCAGGGCTTTTGCTGCCTCGTCGATGATCAGCTTACACTGGGAACCAAGTACGTCGGTGGAGGACCAGATGGAAACACCGATCTTGATATCTTTGTTGTCGATCGTCGATGCTGCTGCCTCTTTTCCTTCCTCTGCGGAACCACTTGCTGCTTCGGTTGCATTGGCTGCTCCAGAGCCGCCACAAGCGGTCATGCTCACTGCCATCGCTGCTGCAGTCACGGTTGCAGCTGCACGTTTGAACACTTTTTTCATTCTAACTACCTCCCATAAAATTTTCTTTGCAGACGGCACCCCAGCCGCGCTGCTTTGTTGCTTTTCACAACTTTTTGTAGTTTTATTATATCAATTGGGGACAAGTTGCGCAAGTAAATACAAGATCATTTTTTCATAAAGTTGTATTTTATCTTGTAGATTGTTATAAATTTCACGCCATATTTTGCCATTCTTTTATCACAAATACAAATGGTGCATAAATTAGAGTCGATTTTTTCGCTCAAAATTTATGCACCATGTATAGATTCGTTCGTTTTTCCTCGAATTATGTCGAATCATAAGAATACAACTTTATTCATTCTCTAACGTGTACGGTCATTTTCACAGATGCCTACCGCCTATTTGCAAGGATCGCTTCCGTCATTTTGACCGTTTCCGCCCTCCCCGCTCACGCCGGGGATTCACGCAAAATTTGTCTCCAGAAAAAATTCTACTTTTTCTTCTTCATCATCGCAAGAACCGACTGGAGCACGATGAAGAAGCAGAGGAGTGCTGCGATCGTGATACGGGTCCACCAGGAGGACAGCGTTCCCTGGAAGGTAATGAACGCCTCGATCGTCGCCTTGATGAGAACACCAAACAGGGTTCCGAATACGTTGCCGACGCCGCCGGTCAAGAGTGTGCCGCCGATAACAGAGGAAGCGATCGCATCCATCTCGAAGCCTTTCGCCTGCTCCACGAAACCGCCCAGTGTGTTCAGACAGAACAGGACGCTGCCGACACCGCAGAGAAAACCATCCAGTATATATGCTTTCAGTTTCACCCGGCGTACATTTAAGCCCATCATCAGCGCCGACTGCTCATTGCCGCCGATCGCATAGATGCTGCGTCCGAATTTCGTATATTTCAGCATGATAAAGGCCAGAACCAGAAGTACCAGTGCGATCACAACCGTCGGATAGATGTACGGGTAAATCATGACGCCTTTTTTATTGAGATATCCGCCGAATGGGATATACAGTTTCATCTTTGCCCAGGCCATAAAGGTCTCATTCGTAATACTGATCATATCTTTGGAAATGATCGCCGTCATACCGCGTGCAAAGAACATGCCCGCCAGGGTAACGATGAATGGCTGGATATCCATGTAGGCAACCAGAAAGCCCTGTACCACACCAAATACGATACCCGTCACCAGCACGATGAGGACTGCCGGAACCGCACCGATTCCGCCCTTTTCCATCATCCACGCCAGCATCATGCAGCCCATCGCCACGAAAGAACCGACGCTGATATCAATACCGCCGGTGATCATGACGATCGTCATGCCGATACCGATGACTATCAGGCCCGCGTTGGAAATAAAGAGGTTTAAAAAGTTCTGTGTTTTTGCAAAGCCCTGTGCGTTAAAGATCACACAGCCAATCGCGTACATCACGAAGAACAGCAGAATCGTGACAAGAAGCAGGAACGTGTTCTGATTTAATTTCTTCTTTTCTTTCATGATTTATGCCGCCTCCTTTCCCGCCGCGCTCAGTTCTTTTTTCTGCGCCAGAGATTTTCTCCATCTCGCAAATCCCGGAGACTGGAGTGCTACGATGATGACAACCACGATCGCCTTGTAAACCGGAACCTGATCCGAGGATACGTGCATCGCATACAGGGTAGTCGTCAGCGCCTGAATCGTATAGGCACCGATGACGGAACCTGCCAGGGAGAATTTACCGCCGCCGAGGGAGTTTCCACCGATGGCAACTGCCAGGATGGCATCCAGCTCCATGTTAAGACCAATGTTGTTGGCATCCGCCGAGTAGATACGGCTGGAAGCGATCAGTCCGGAAAGGCCGGAGCAGAGTCCGCAGTACGCATAGGTCAGGAAAATGATCATAACCGACTTGATGCCGACGAGCTGGGAGGCCCGCTTATTGATGCCGACCGACTGGATGTACATGCCCAGCGCCGTTTTCTTCAATAACAAAGAGGTCAGAGCCACGACGATGACCGCCACGATAAACGGAGTCGGAACCGGGAATCCCGGAAGGGACGCGCCCAGGGTGCGGTAGCTGTCTACGCGCACGTAAGTGATCTGGCCATCCGTGATGAGCTGTGCGATACCGCGTCCGGCCGTAAACATGATAAGCGTCGCTACCATCGGCTGGATGTTTAATTTCGCAACCAGGAAGCCGTTGAAACAGCCGATCGCTGCACCGACGAGAAGGGCTGCCAGAAAGCCAAGCACCAGCGGATTCGCATATGCGGTCGCCGCGCGCTCGCCGCCGGTTAAGATATTACAGCAGACTGCCGCACTTACCGCCATGATCGCGCCGACGGAAATATCCGTTCCGGCGGAGGACGATACGACAAGCGTCATGCCGACTGCCAGGATCACCAGTTCCGACGCACGGTTGATGATATCGATCAAGTATCCGTAGAGGACGCCGTTTCGCACCTCGATCGCGAAGAAGTTCGGCGTCGTGATAATATTTACCAGCAATACCAGCGCAAGGCAAAAAATCGGAAGAAACAGCCTCTGCGAGGTAATTTTCTTGAATGTCATATTTTTCATAGCTACTGTCCTCCTGCAATGGTTGACATGATGGTGGACTGGTTCATCTCATCCTCAGAAAGCTCTCCTACCTTCGCGCCGTCGCGCATAACGACCATACGGTCGCAGGTACGGAGCATCTCTTCGATCTCGGAAGAAATGAACACAACTGCCATGCCCTGTTCCGCCAGTTTTACGACCAGTTTCTGAATCTCCGTCTTGGTTCCGACGTCGATACCGCGGGTCGGCTCGTCCAGAATCAGGAAATCCGGATTCGTCAGAAGCCAGCGTCCGATGATTACCTTCTGCTGATTGCCGCCGGAGAGTGATTTGATCGGTGTCTCGCGGCTGGCGGTCTTGATCTGCAGCATTTCGATGTATTTATCGGTAAATTCTTCCTGCTGCTTACGGCTGAGCAGATGGAAGATGCCGCGCTTGGCCTGGAGTGCCATGATCAGATTCTCACGCACGGACAGATCCGCGATGATACCTTCATTTTTCCGATCCTCCGGCAGATACGCCATGCCGGCATTCATCGAAGTCAGCGGATGTCTCGCCGTGATCGGTTTTCCCTTGACGCTTAATTCGCCCTGATCCGGCCTCTCAGCTCCATAGAGAACGCGGACCGTCTCAGAACGTCCCGATCCCAAAAGTCCGGTAAATCCAACGACCTCTCCTTTGCGTATCACCAGGTCAAACGGTTTTATGTATCCTTTCTTTCCGAGTCCCACCGCCTTGATAACGATATCCTCGTCGCCGCGCTTCTCCTCACTCTTGGAATCTTTGATCGCTGCCAGATCATCGAAGTCTTTTCCCATCATCTTGGCAACCAGCTGGACTCTCGGGAGCTCTGCCGTCGTGAACTGTCCTACCAGCTGTCCATTTCGAAGAACGGTAATCTTATCGCAGACTGCATACACCTGCTCCAAGAAATGGGTGACAAATACGATACCGACGCCCTCAGATTTCAGGCGGCGCATCAGGGTAAAAAGCTTTTCTACCTCTCCGTCATCGAGGGAGGAAGTCGGCTCGTCCAGAATCAATACCTTTGCCGACATATCGACCGCGCGGGCGATCGCTACCATCTGCTGAATGGCGATCGAATAATTGTCGATCGTCTGAGTTACATCTGCGTGTATGTCAAGGTCCTGCAGCAGTTTGCTGGCCTTTTTATTCATCGTTTTCCAGTCAATCAGACCGCCTTTTCGCGGTTCGCGTCCGATATACAGGTTTTCTGCAACTGTCAGGTTCGGACAGAGATTGACTTCCTGATACACGGTGCTGATGCCCCGGTTCTGTGCTTCCTGCGGGCTGCGGTTGATGATCGCATGATCGCAGCCGTCTATCATGATTTCCCCTGTTTCAAACTCCTCTACACCCGTCAGGACTTTGATCAGCGTGGATTTTCCTGCGCCATTTTCCCCCATCAGGGCATGAATTTCGCCTTTTTTCAAGGTAAAATCCACATTCTGCAGAGCTTTTACACCCGGGAATGTCTTATATATGTGCCTCATCTCAAGAACGGAATCCTTTTCCATAAAAGCTTTGCCTCCTTAAATTATTAAAAAAGAAAGCGCAGGGACGGAAACCTAAGCCTCCAGCCCCGCGCCTCCTGATTGTCAAGTGCCTGCCGTCCGCCGAAGCATCCGGCCTGACACTCATTCACTCACGGTCAAAAGCGATTGCCTGTCCGATTATTTACATTTAAAATACAATTCAAAATTGAATTAGTAAGCTCTTGTCTTTAAGATTTCTTCCAGATCCATGCTTGTATCGAAGTAAGCCTCATCTACGTACTGAATCTTCTCAACTTCTTCGCCTTTTTCCAGTTTCTGGATGATTTCAGCTACACGCGGGCCATGAAGCGGGTTGCACTCGAAGGTTGCGTTTAAGTCGCCAGCGATCATGGATTCGAATGCTGCTTTTACAGAGTCAAAACTTACAACGATGATGTCGCCGTCCGGACCACAGGTCTTACCAGCTGCCTTGATAGCATCGATAGCACCGAATGCCTCGTTATCATTCTCACATACAACAACGTCGATATCGTCATAGCTCTTTAAGAAGGACTCCATAACTTCCTGTCCTTTTGCCTGTGTGAACTCACCAGACTGTCTGTCAAGCATCTTCCAGTTCGGATGCTCAGCCAGCTTGTTGTCCATACCTTCTGTACGTCCAACCTGTGCGGATGCGCCGATGGTACCCTGAATGGTAACCATGTTGATCTCCTCGTCGCCGCGTCCCTGATCCTCTAAGTATTTAGCCAGCCAGTCGCCACAGGTCTCGCCTTCTTTTACGAAGTTTCCGCCAACCCATGCTACATACAGGCTGTCATCGGAAAGCTGCATCTGACGGTCGGAAAGGATAACCGGGATACCAGCCTCTTTTGCTTCTTCCAGAACGGTCTCCCAGCCAGTCTCAACAACCGGGGCAACTACGATGTAGTCAACACCCTGCTGGATGAAAGAACGGATTGCCTTGATCTGATTTTCCTGCTTCTGCTGTGCATCGTCGAAAATCAGTTTGTAACCATTTTCCTCAGTAAAGGTAGATTTGAAGGATTCGGTGTTGGCTGTTCTCCAGTCAGACTCAGCACCAACCTGTGCATAACCTACGGTAATCAGATCGCCGTCTGCTGCAGCTTCTTTGTCTTCCCCTTCTGCTGCCTCTGCTTCGCTCTCTGCCGGAGCTGCTGCCTCTGTACCTTTGTCAGCCGGGTTGCTTGTACATGCGGTCATGGATAACGCCATTGCTGCTGCTAAAGCTGCGGACACTAATCTTTTTCTCATACTGTTTCCTCCTTATAAGACCCAATATATTTGTTTTTGCGAATTTATTATACCAAAACACCCCGTAGAATGGATACGGGGCATCTTTGGAAAAAAGTGTATTATTTTTTTATGATTTTTGTCGTTTTCTGTATTTTCCTGGAATCTCACTCAAAAAAATACAATTTTTTTCGAAAAAGTTATGATTTTTTTTGATTTCCTAAATAAACCTTAAAGCAGGTACCGATCTGCTTCTCCGATTCGACCAGAATCTCCGCCTGATCTCCATAATACATCTGGATGCGCTGTGCCACATTATGTAACCCAAATCCACCGCTGCCGATCGGGGCAAGCTCCTCGCCCGGTTCCAGCGTCAACTTGGCGCGCACGGCGGCAAGCTCCGTCTCATCCATGCCAATTCCATCGTCCTCCACCTCAAAGACAAGGCCGTTCCGATCCTCATAGCCGCGGATCACGATGCAGCCGCCGCCGCGTTTATTCTTAATTCCATGGTAAAGAGCATTTTCCACCAGCGGCTGCAAAAGCATTTTCAGGACAATCCGGTGGCGGATGGACGGCTCAATCTCGATCGAATAGTCGAGGATGTCCTCGTAGCGGATCTTCTGAATCTTCAGATAGCTCCGGATGTGTGATTCTTCCTCCTCGATCGTGATGAAATCACGCCCGCCCGACAAAACCGTGCGGAAAAAGTCGCTCAAATCCGTCGTCATCTCCACGACCTGACGGTTATTGCCGCCTTCCGCCATCCAGACAATCGAATCGAGTGTATTATAGAGGAAATGAGGACTGATCTGCTCCTGATGAAGGCGCAGCTCCAGCTCTCGCAGGTTCTTCTGCTCCTGACGGGTCTTCTCAAGCAGCTGCCGGATGCGGTCGCTCATCTGGTTGAACGCCTGTGCCAGGACATTGATCTCCTCCAGGCCACCTGCGCTCGCCCGCGCATTTAGGTTCCCGCGCCCAAGCTGTTCCGCCGTCCG
>JBNMLY010000011.1:0-36242 GCA_050875065.1 Otoolea sp.
CAATCCAAAAGTAAATGTATATGATCCGGCATAACCTCCATCGCCAGAATCTGAAACCGGTATTTCTCTGCAAGTTCATACAGCATCTTTTTGCATTCTAAATCCAGTCCATTTTTCAAAACCTGTTTTCGATATTTCGTGCACCAGACAAGATGGTACTGTAAAGAATATACATATCCCCTACCATATGAAAGTGTATTTTCTTTGATACTGAACATATTTTTTTCCATGTCTATATTATACCATATGCTTTTCTATATAGCAAACATTTGTTCTGTGCTCTGTCAAAAAAATTGGTACACCTAACTCATCACTGAAGTAACGAGAATGCGGTGTGCCAGTTATTCAAATGACGCCTCAGTTCATTCTCCCTTTTAAAAACACTCTTCCAGAATCTCCAGGATTTCCGCATGCGTCAGCTGCCGATACCCACCATCATTGCGGATGCACGAATCGGCAATCGTTTTCAACAGGCTTTGATCCGTAATTCCCAGCTCCCGCAGCGTTCCCGGAAGACCGATATCATGGATAAACGCCTGCAATGCATCAATTCCGCCAAACGCCAGCTCTTCCTCCGTACCGCCATCCGGTGACATTCCCCAGACATTGACAGCAAATTTTACAAACTTCTTGATACCGTCCCGGCAAATTCGACGATAATACGCCGGATGGATGACCCCCAGTCCCATGCCATGGTTGCAGTCCGTGTAAGCCCCCATCTGATGTTCAATCATATGTGCCTCAAAATCACACTGTTTTCCTAGTTTAATAATGCCGATCTCCGCCATCGTGGACGCCCACATCAGGTTGCTGCGCGCCTCATAATTGTCCGGCTCCCGGATCGCCACCGGCAGGTTCGCAATAATACTCCGCATCAGCGCCTCCGAGATCGCATCCGAGAGGTTGTCCTCATCCGGCGCACTAAAATACGTCTCCATCACATGGCTGAGCATATCAAAACCACCCGCTGCCGTCTGAAGCGGTGAAACCGTGTAGGTATATTTCGGGTCCATCATCGCAAACACCGGATTGCAGCGCGGATAGTTCCGGCTCGTTTTGATCTTCTGTTCTTCATGGGTAATGACGCCCTCGCCGTTGACCTCGCTTCCGGTGCCGACCACGGTCACAATCACGCCCACCGGAACTGGCTCAAAATCAATCTCGCCCTTTTTAATCCAGTATTCCTCCCAGACATCCTTGTCCGTCGCAGCCGCTATCGAGATCGCCTTGCTGCAGTCCATGACCGAACCGCCGCCCACGGCCAGAATCAGATCCACTTGATTCTCCTGTACGACTTTTTTTCCTTCCATGACCTTGCTGTACGTCGGATTCGGCATGATGCCGGAAAATTCCACCACCCGTTTTCCCGCCAGCGCCAAAACATCCATCACTTCCTGATAAATGCCATTCGTCTTGATCGAGCCGCCGCCATACGCCAGCATCACCGTCTCCCCATACGGCTTCACCGCCTCCAGCAAATGCTCTTTCACACAGCCGCCGCCGAAATAAATCTTTGTCGCATTTTCAAATGTAAACGCCCGCATCGTTCCCCGTCCTTTCTGAACCATTCCGGCAAATGATTCTACATCCGCCAGATCTCCTATCACTTGTCCCCTTCGCTACATTTTCCATCTCAACTAACTTTTATTTTCAATTTCGTGAAATACCTAGATACCACTCGCACTAAGCTCAAAAATACCTCGTCAAGTGCTCCTATTATACCATATCTCTTTCGTATCTTCCATTTTGATTCAGAAATTTTTCCATTATATTTTCATTTTTATGAATCAAGCATCCAAATCTCAATATTTGAGCGTCATTTTTTCTTTCCATTTACTTCCAAATTTTTTTTCGAAATTTACGATTTATTCATATTCCGAACATACTTTTATCACATTTTTCCGATATAGTAATACACGTAAAGGCAAGAGACCTTTCATAATATACTTTTTCATACCTACGCCGGCAGGAGTCCGTTCCTGCCGGCTCCTCCTATGCTAAGGCGTCTGATTTTCTATTTCTGACAGCCTCTCTTGGGATTGACCATTCCATTTCAAACGCCCTGGTTGATTCAACTTTTTCTCTTCCTGTCCACTCATACACTCCCGTCAAAAGATATTTTACATTCTATCGATTCGCCGAAAACACTACTCAAACAAAGCCGTTCATGATAAAATAAAAAGCAAGTATGAATATGATAGAAAGGACTTATCATGAAACAAGAACTGACCCAAGAAGAGATTTTGTCTCAAATAAAAGATATTTTATCCGAATATGTAGAAATTCCCCATCCCCTGACGCTTGATGACCGTCTGATCGAAGATCTGGGGCTGGATTCATTTTTGATTGTATATTTCATCACAGAGATCGAAGACCGCTTCGAGATCGATATTCCGGAAACGGATTTTATCGAGCTTGTCACGGTCAAAGATCTCTGCGAACGGATTCAAACAGAAACAAGAACCTGAATCCATTCATTAATACCAACGTACCAGCGGCAGTTCATTATTGATCCCTTTTGTAAATAAAACCTGGTGCAGATCAATGATGCCATTGTGAAAAGTTGCCGCACATGCCGACAGATAAAGCTCCCACATTCTCAGAAAACGCTCATCAAATTTTCCTCTCAATGCTTCGACACAATTTCGAAAATTCTGCTCCCAGCACAGCAGCGTCCGATTATAATGCAGGCGCAGATTTTCCACATCCATTGTATGAAATCCATCCGCCGAGCCGCAGAAAATCATCTCACGGAGACTCGGAACCATCCCACCGGGAAAAATATACTTTTTAATCCACGGATCGCCCGGATGTTCCTCCGACGCACTGATAAAATGCAATAGAAACAGTCCTCCCGGATTCAGGATTTCTTTCACCGTATCCATAAAACTCCGATAGTTTCCACGTCCCACATGTTCCAGCATACCTACGCTTACCGCCCGGTCAAACCTTTTTCCCTCTCCCGGCAGATCACGGTAATCCATCAATTTCACATCCAATAACTCTTCCAGATGTTCTCTCGCAATCCGCGCTTTAAACTCCCTATATTGCTTTTCACTCAGCGTAATTCCCAAACCATGCACTTTATACTGCCTCGCCGCCTGAATCAACAGGAATCCCCAGCCGCAGCCAATGTCCACCATCGACATTCCCTCTTTCAGATACAGCTTTTCCAAAATATAATCCACTTTATTGACCTGCGCCTGATACAGTGTGTCACCCTCATGTTTAAAATAGCCGCAGGAATAGCTCATCGTCTCATCCAGCCACAGCTTGTAAAAATCATTTCCGATATCATAGTGGCTCTGGACTTCCCGCTGCTGATTCTTCTTCGACCGCGAGGTAACAATTAACTTCTTTAACGCCGATTGGTCGGTCGAAAATTTTCCCATCTGTCCCAGGAAATGATCCAGCGCATTGTAAAGATTCCCCTCTACTTCTAGATTTCCATCCATGTACGCCTCTCCCAGCGCTAACGATGTGCTCCTCATCAGCGCACGAAGCGGTATCGGTTTATGAAGGGTAATCGTAAACGTCGGTTCTCCTTCGCCAATCAAATATTCCTTCCCCTCCATTTTGACCCGAAACGGATACGCATCAAATCTTTTTAAAAATGAAATAAACAGTTTTTCTTCTAACATCCCTACACCGTCTTTCCTCATATTTTGTAAAAATTGATAATGATAGATCACGCTTGTAGGATTTCCATTTTTAACCTGTTTATTCCTAACTTTTAAAAATCATCCCCTCTTTATAGTTTTCCTTCTCTTCTCAGGTACGCCAAAAAGCCCTCACAGCCTTCTGAAACATCTTCATACGTCTCATCAAAATTGCCCGTATACCACGGATCCGCGATGTCCCGGTCGGAATCTGCAAATGTGAGGAATTTATATATCTTCCCATCCGGATCGCCGTTCAACATCCGGTTTAAGTTTCGGATATTGGCATTGTCCATGCCTATAATATAATCAAATCTCTCATAATCCGCCCACGTTACCTGCCGCGCCCGATGCGGCACCAGAGGGATCCCAACCTCCCTCAGCTTATTCACCGTCCCCCGGTGCGGCGGATTTCCAGTCTCTTCCGTGCTGGTGGCAGCGCTGTCAATGAGGAAGTACGAGGATAACCCTAGAGACGCAGCTTTGTAGGTGAATACGCTTTGGGCAAGAGTGGAACGGCAGATGTTTCCATGGCAAATAAATAAGACTTTTATCATTATTATTTTCTCCTTAATTTGCTCTAAATCTAATATGCAATTCTAAAATAATCTCAGTATGCCTTATATCTATCTCACGCTGTCAGGCAGGTGTCTGTCAGATATCCTTTTTCTTGGTTTTACATTTTTTCTCCTACTTTGTCTTTTTTTGTCAAATGATATCTATTTTTCTGATCGTACATAATATTATCCGCCTGCTTTAACATACTAACTACATCATTTTGTTCTTCTTTCCATAAAACTCCCATAGAAACGCTGACTTTCCTGTCCTCCACTTTCTCACGAAGCTGCGCTATTTTTCTAAAAAATTGTGCTTCCGAAATTTCCGCTTCCACGATGACAAACTCATCTCCCCCCACTCGAAACGCACATCCAGGAAAAACGGTTGCAATTGCCGATGCCGCCCTGCATATCAGTTCATCTCCTGCTTCATGCCCATACATATCATTCACTTTTTTCAGGCCATTCAAGTCAATATAAGCAACTCCAACATTATGTAATTTCTTCCTATCATAGGATTCAACAACCATAATATATTTATTTCGATTGTAAAGTCCTGTTAACATATCATGGTAACTTAGCTCTTCTAACTGCAGCTGCCTTTCTTTTCTCTCTATACTGTTTATAACAAAATATTGAATCGAAGATAACAACGTCGCATCCTCATAATGACTTCTCGGATTATCTACACCTAAAAAACCTATGATCTTCCTGTCCTGTTTTAATGGTACTGCAAGAAGTCTGTCTACCTGCTGCTCCTGCAACATTTGATAGGACTCTCTTCCTTTCTCCTGTTCTATGTTCGACATGAAATAGACTTCATCTTTCTTAAAACTCTCCATCCACACCGATATAACATCTATCGGAACTGCCTGCAAATTTTCTATCTGTGCTGAAACTCCATCATTCACATATTCATAGGTATTTTTCAGTGTTTTTCCATCCTCCATTACCTCAAAAATATAGCTTCTGTCCCCATTGAAGTACTCATTGATAACCCCCAGCAAGTTACTGACTGCCACATCTATATCTACATTCGAGGATAACTCTTTCACGCATTGGTTCAATGTTATAGATATGCTAAGACGTTCTTCAATTTCAGTCTTTTTCTTTAACAGCTGATACATTTCCCGATTCTGTTCACTCATTGATGCAATATACATAAATACCATCGCCACACCAATTGATAAATTGATCAGCGATACCCCATACCAAAATACCTGAACCGCCGCTGCCGCAAGCGGAAGCACAATATAAGAAAGCATCGATACAAAAATTTTTTTTCGTATCTTCTTCCGAAACTGCAGCAGCAAAGATAAATCAATAAACATTCCAGTCACTGGAATCAACAACGAAATAATGTAGCCGGTATTTCTATGATAAAAATTGCCTGCGTCAAAATAGTAGTAAAAGTTTGTAAACTGTGAGAAAATAACAAGCCCAATCCCTACCGCACAAATATAGTTAACCGCCTTTGCACGCCGGATATTTCTCCACTCCCCGTCTATAAATAAGTAACTACATACATAGGCATGAAAAAAGAACATAATCACATTACTGAGCACAAATACCATAAAATTACTAATACGCACTGTAATATATCCAACGGTTCCAGAACATCCACGAAATATGTATGCAAGTGCATCATTAAAAAGGAGCAGCGCCGTAAAAATCTGCATCAAAAGCAACCACTTTCTCTTTTCAGTATCAAAATTATTACTTAAATACATACACAGTGCCATAACCAGACAAAAAAGACCGCCACAAAAAAGTAATTCAGCCTGATCTAACTGACTATAAAACATTTATTCCTCCCTTTTTGCCGTACAAAACATTACGTCTGTCTGTCTGTCTGTCTGTCTGTCTGTCTGTCTGTTAAATATTGTAAATTTCTGATGCATTATATATCAACCTATATCTGACAAAGCAAATATTCTTCCTTCCCTGAAACATTCTGTTTTCATTCTCAGACATAGTTTAACATATTTTTGCAAAAAAAATTACACTTTTGTATTTTTGCTAACTTTTTATCCCATAAAAAAACAGCAGCCCCGTCCCCCTCTTCCCTTACCGAGGTCAAACGTCCGGCTGCTGCCTTTCCTTTATTTATCTATCCGCCAATTCCTCCCCTGGCGGATTTTCCCTCATTTTCCATCTGCATACCCGCACACCAGAGCTTCCAGCACATCTACCATCTTTTCCATGGATTCCAGCGGAATACACTCAAAATGGCCGTGGAAATTGTAGCCGCCCGTCGAAAGGTTCGGGCACGGAAGCCCCGCCAGGCTCAGCCGCGCGCCGTCTGTACCGCCGCGGATCGGCTGAATGATCGGTTCAACTTCACAGGAGCAAAACGCCGCCACCGCCTGTTCCACAACCTCCATGCGCTTCTCGATTGCCGGGCGCATGTTAAAATACTGATCCCGGATTGATACCTCCACCGTCCCGGCGCCCCAGCGGCAGTTTAATGTCTCAGCGATCGCCCGGATCTGCGCTTTCTGCGCCTCAAACCGGCCTGCGTCATGTTCCCGGAGGGCAATCTTCATTGTGCAGCTCTCCACGCCTCCCTGAATCGAAAGCAGATGGTAAAAGCCCTGATAGCCCTCCGTAAATGCCGGCTGTTCTGCCGGCGGAAGCATCGACTGAAACTCACAGCCCACCGCCGCCGCGTTGACCATTTTTCCTTTCGCTGCTCCCGGATGGATGCTCTTTCCGTGAATCGTGACCGTTGCGGTTGCCGCGTTGAAATTTTCATATTCCAGCTCCCCGAGCGGGCCTCCATCCACGGTATAAGCAACCTCCGCGCCGAATTCCTGAATATCAAAATACTTCGTTCCGCCGCTGATCTCCTCATCTGGTGTGAATGCAATGCAGATTTTCCCATGCTTCGGGGCATCCGGCTGCATCATCCGCTCTGCAAGCGTGACAATCTCCGCCACGCCCGCCTTATCATCCGCCCCCAGAAGCGTCGTTCCATCCGTCACAATCATCGTCGTTCCGATGCAGTCGTCCAGAAACGGAAACTCCTCCCGCTTTAACACAATTCCCAGATCCGGGTTCAGCACAATATCCCCGCCTTCATACGGCACTAAACGCGCCCGGATATTCGCTCCGGACACCGCGTCGCTCGTATCCATATGGGACACCAGACCAACCGCCGGAACTCCCTCACAGGTGGCAGGAATCTCTGCCATCACATAGCCATGCTCATCCTGGCGTACATGAGAAAGCCCCAATTCTCTCAATTCTTCTGCCAGACGCCGTCCCAGTTCAAGCTGGTTTGGGGTAGACGGGTAGGACTCACTCTCCCCGTCCGAAGTTGTATCCACCGAAATATATGCTAAAAACCGCTCTAATACTGTCTTTTTCATTTCTTAATCTGCCTTTTTATCCAAATATTCTCCGCTCCGACTGTGGAACTTCATCGTTGGAAAAATTTTCTCTTTTCTTCTTTTCCACAATCGCTCCAAAAATCACGCCCTGCTACACTGCCGCCGTTTCTTCGATTCCAGCGCTGACGCCCTCTTTCGGCGCCTTCGCCTTTCCATACATCATCTTTCCGAGCAGAACGATCAGATAGCATCCCAGCACATAGAGGACTCCAAACCACAGCATCTGCATCGAAGTTCCCCGTACCAGAAGTCCATACATGATCGGCGTTGTGATAAGCTCAATTACCTGCCGGATCGCGTAGGACAGGGAATAATCGCTCATAACCGGTGTTTCCATGTTCGGATCACAGATTTTCAGCAGGGTAACACCCGTCATCATAACGCCCGTATTAATACCCCAGCTTAAAATTCCACGCTCAAATGGATAGGTGTCCGGAAGCAGTACTTCAAACATCTTGATCGTTGTAAAATATACCAACACGAAACCAAGTGCGCTGATTAACACGATCGGAAGCATATAAACCAGCACCGCGCGGATCGGCATGCTTGCGATCGCGGCTGTGATGGAAAGATCCGCCAGCACGCCGCAGATATGTGTCTTGACGCGCGCATCAATCATCCACTGTAAGCCCAGACGGTCAATGATATAGTTGACGCCGTACATCAGAATCAGTGCATACGGCCAGACCGGAATATCCTGCAAGCCAATCACATGGTATTTCACTGCCAGACCGTGCAGCCAATACGCCAGACCACAGTCCATCAAAATCACACCCAGATGAACAGTCAGAGTCTCAATCGAAGAACTGGTGGTCGTCTCGCGTCCCAGTTCGCTCTGCTCTTCAATGTTTTTTGTAAATCCATAGGTACTCTGCTCCGGGAGAGCTGCCGCTGATTTTAAGATCGCTGTTTTTCCCTTTGCAGACGCCCGGTTGATAATAAATACGCCAATCAGGATACCACCTAACAGACCGATCGTTGCAAACGTGGTTACAACGCCCTGTGCCAGTTCCCAATGGGCAACGCCGCCTTCCATCAGGATATTTCCGATCGCGCCTGCCATACTGTGTCCGCCGTTAAAGCCCTGGCAGATCTCATAACCAAAATTGTTATAGAAATCAAGTCCCGGAATAAAACGAAGCAGAAGCAGTGGGATTCCCACCCCCAATACAATCTGGAACCCGAATGCGCCGCTGGCAATACCGCTGATGATCGAAATTTTTCCAATCTCCTTGCGTCCGCTCAGGCGTTTCTTACCTGGATCCCTGAAATTTCCAAGTGGTGTTCCCGCAAACATCGGAACAACCAGAATGCTCGCTAACAGCGACCACGTTGCCGACCAGTCCTCTGAAATTACCTGTACCCCTGTCTGTCCCAGAATCTCCGGTCCCAGTAAAAGCCCTAAGAAACCTCCGATTACCGATGCCGGCACCAGAAACCGCCGAAACAGCGGCACCTTGGCACGCAGGAACATACCTGCCAGAAGCAGTACGCACAGACCAGCTGTGCTTTTTAAAAGTCCTTGTAATAATGCGCTTGTCATCTTGTTTACCTTCTCCTATCTTCCTTCGTAGTTTGCTACTTGTGCGGTTTCCGGCGGCGCCCTGCCAGAGAGTAATATTCTTTTATTTATATATACTATTACTGTCCGCATATCATAGCTTTATTGTATTCTTAGAAAGATAAGAAGTCTAATTCCAAACATGGAATAGGACTTATCACGTTTTTGAAATTGGATATTTCCGGAATCCCTGTCCTATAATGAACGCGCAGAAGCTCTTCGTATTTCTGCGCCTGATTGCTTTTAATCAAACCTGACCGTCTGACTAATGATTTCATAAGGAGCATAGCCATGTTATTGCAAAATAAAACAAAAAAAAATCCCGGCCGTTATGACCGGTTCTTACGGGAACTCTCTGACTATACCATCATCACACTTGCCTGCATCGCCACGGCGGTCGCCATCCACCTGTTCCAGCTTCCCAACCACTTTGTGTTCGGAGGCGTCACAGGCATGGCAATCCTGCTTTCCAGCATCACGCCGCTTTCGTTTGCATTTTATAATATCGTCATCAATCTGGTGCTGATCCTCGCGGCATTTGCCTGTCTCGGGCGATCCTTCGGCATCCGCACCGTCTACGTAACGCTGTTTACCGCAGTCTGCTACTCCGTTCTGGAAGCCATTCTTCCCATTTCGGAGCCGCTGACCAATCAGCCAGCACTGGAAGCCGTCGTCGCCACCTTTTCCGTGGCAGCCCTCGCGGCCGTCCTCTTCCAAAAAGGCGCCTGCAGCGGCGGCACTGACATCGCTGCCATGATTCTGCGTAAATACATCCACATGAACATCAGCGCCGCCCTCCTGATCGTGGATTTCGCGACCGTCGCTTTTTCTTTCTATCTCTACGATATCACGATCGGCCTCTTTTCCCTGGTCGGACTGCTGGCAAAAGTATTTATCATTGACAATGTGCTCGACAGCATCAACCTGAATAAATATTTTACCATCGTATGCACCAATCCAGAGCCGATCTGTGAATTTATCAACCGGGATCTGGATCGCGGTGCAACCGTTTACCACGCCTATGGCAACCACACGGGGGAAGAAAAAACGATCATCCTGACCGCCGTCAAACGGGCACAGGCCATCCGGCTGCGCAATTTCATCCGCCTGTCCGCCCCGGATGCTTTCCTCATCATTACCAACAGCAGCGAAATCATCGGGCGCGGTTTCCTGATGGGGTAATAGTTGCAAACGTATGTTTCTTTCCTATTTTTATGTTTCATCTAATTGTCTCGCTGTTTTTAGAAACTCCTCTATGCAGCGGGACATATATCTGTTTTTCTTGTAATAAAAACAAATATCCCGTTCGACCATTCTCCCATCCAACTTATAATACACAATATTCGGGTTTGGAAGCGCATTTTTAACCAGCGTATCGCTGACAAACGCAGCGCCAATCCCCACACACGCCATATTGTAAGAGGTAAGCTGCTGATTCAGGGTCAAAATTGCATTCGGCATAAATCCATAGCTCTGGCATAATTCAACCGAACGCCTATACGTCTCATCCCCCGGATTTAAAAGGAGAAACGGTTCGTCCCGGAATCGTTCCAGCGGTACCGGCGGATACCATTCTTTTAGATAGGCGTCCGACACGATGTTTTCAATGCTCTGCTGCCACGCCAGCAGCTCCTGGTTGAGTTTCCACGCCCGCGGCACCGCCAAAATCATCTGTTCTTTCCGCAAAAACTGGCATTCAAACAGATTTTCCGGAAAAATCGTATTTTCCAGCGCCAGATCGATCTCGCCTGCAATGAGTTTCTTCTGCATCTCTTCCACACCGCACTCTACCACGTCAATTTTGATGCGCGGATATTTCTTTTTAAACCGATCGATCACCTCCGGTAAAATATACGACGAAAGCATCGCACCGCTTCCAAGCGTAATGCTTCCCTCCTTCAAATCCCTTGTATCCGCCAGATAGCGGGAAAAATTTTCTTTGCTCGCCATGATCTGTTCAACTGCGGCAATGTATTCTTTCCCCACATCGGTAAGCTGAATCGGAGAGGAACTCCGGTCAAAAATCGGATATCCAATCTTATCTTCCACCCGCTTCACACTGTTGCTGAGCGCCGGCTGCGTAATATACAGCTTTTTTGCCGCGGCAGAAAAACTCTGCTCTTTCCAGACTGCGTAGATATATTCCATTCCCTTAAACATCCCGTATTTCCCTGCTTTCTTCTATCTTTTATAACCGTTTCGTATATCCTCCATGCCGTATGAGCGCTTCTCCTGCCTGCAATTTTCTCCCCCCTTATCGGCGCGGATGGCAAAGCAGGAATTGCAGAGATCATGACCGCCTTAGCATTTCTGCTCTCCTCCGGCCGCCCCCATCCCCAACTCTATATCGCATTTACGCCTGACGAGGAGATCGGCGGCGGCATCCGCTGTCTGGACTTTAACCGTTTCAAACCTCATTTCGCCTATACCGTCGATGGCTGGGATGCCGGTGAAATCGTAAGCGAAACTTTTAACGGCATTCAGGCATCCGTCCAAGTGCACGGTGTGACCACCCACACGGGACGCGCAAAAGGAATTTTGATCAACGCCCAGCTTGCCGCCATCGAATTTGCCAATCTATTGCCGCCAAATGAGATTCCTTCCCTGACCGAAGGACGCGAGGGATTTTTCCATCTCCTTCATTTCCACGGCTCTGTCGAGTCTACCGAGCTGGTTTACAATCTGCGCGATTTTACCTCCGAAGGGATGGAGCGGCGCATCCAGCTCATGAAGCACGCCGCCCACACGTTAAATACACGCTATGGAAATAACACCGTGCAGCTCACGTTCCGGGAAGAATACCGCAACATGCACGAAAAGCTGCAGGATTACCCACAGCTTATCAAAAATGCAGAAAACGCCTGCCGCCTTGTCGGCCTGGAACCTAAACTTTCGCTCACCCGCGGCGGCACCAACGGCGCACGCCTAAGTTTTGCCGGGATTCCCTGTCCAAATCTCGGAATGGGCGGATGGGCCTATCATGGGCCCTATGAACATATTACCGCCGAAATCATGGAACAGGTATCCCATTTTCTGGCGGAGCTTATTGTGCAGTTTTCTTAGAGAGCGCTTCCTCCGCCGCGTCCAGCCCCTCATATCCATACGCCTTCACTTCCGCCTCCATCGTCAGAAGCGCCAGGCTTTTCCCTTCTCGTTTCAACGTATTCACAAACCGCCAGTATATATGCAATGTAGTGTCTGAATACGTCCGCAATTCTCCTAACAGATAGGTTTGGAACGAAGTATCATGCGGCGTATCTTGCGAACTGTAAAGCAGGCGGTTTCCAGATGCCAGCACCGGATATTTCGCCCGGTACTCTTCCATCCACGCAAGCTGCTGTTTCACGATCGCCTCGCTCCACTGCTCGCCCGCCAGCGTTGGATCAATCAGGAAATGGTGCAGCTTTTTAAACTGCTCCGGCGCGGTGCTTGCCATCATCCACGCATATTTCTCCATCACCAGGTTACGTCCCTGCTCATGGGCGCGATCCATATCCGCCAGCACGCAGTCGATGAGTTCTTCCGTCCACGGTGCAAAGTGGCTTCGGCGCATGATAAAAAATGTCTCCGGATCATCCTGACAGGAAGCGCGTCCGCCCTCGTTGTTGACTTTCTGAAAATCGTCCCATTCCATCTGAATCAGTTTCTCTATTTTCTCCTGTTTTGTCATACGCTGTCCTCCCTCATTATCCTTCCATCACATGACACATCCTCAACTCCGGATCCTGAATCCGCTTCATAATCTCCCACGTATGCGCTTCCAGAAATGCGTCCCGGCTGTCGGTCAGTCCCTGTTTCCGCAGTTCCCCAACGACCGCTTGGCAGATTTCCTCGATCCGCACCACACGGGGATCGAGCTGGTTTACATAAGGATTCCATCCCGGCGGAAACGGCGGCTTCCACATCTCGCTCGTATCGCCCATCACCGAAAGCTCCCGGATCCTTCCCGCCACCTCCGGCAAAATCTGAAACTTCTCCATTCCCCGGAACATCCACTTATAATAAGGCATATACGTCCGGTTTAGTAAATAGACCATCGAAATCGCCTGCCGCACAAATTCATCGAGCGCCAGCATCGCCGCAACCGTATCGCCCCGCCACATACAGCGGCCATAATTATACTGTCCCGACTGCGCCATCTTCGCCGCCCGCGCCGCGATCTTCTTGATCCGCACATCCTCTGGATAATACTTCCGAAGCACCTCACGAATCGCTGAGAATTCGCCCAGTCCATCCTCAAAGACTGCTCCGCCTGTGACCGCCGCCAGCTTGTCCTCCGGCAGATGCAGCCAGCGCATCAAACCTTTCGGCGGCTGTTCCATCCCGATAAAGCGGCTGTAAAATGCCTTTATCTCAAACACTCCGACGCGACCGCCGCCCCGCGCACTTGTAAGCCGGGCCGGAACGCCTGCAAACTCCCTCGGCAGGCGATCGTAGGCGTCTTGAAGCTCTTTCCCATATCGACTATAATCATTTTCCGAAAGCCAGATACAAAAACCTGCTCCGAAATCATGATCCTGCGATATCGCATCATCAAATCCCAGGCATTCCGAGCCTTCGCCCACCAGTCCCGCCGCCAGACGCGGCAGAAGCTCTGGAAATTCCCGCTCCAGCATCGGACGCCCGACTTCTTCATAATATCGTTTTGCCAGTTCGAGTCCTCGCATCTGATCCTCCTGCTATTATATGTACTCTCGGAGTCTTTCCTGCAGCCGCAAAAGCGAGTGCAGGAAAGACTTCGAGAGGACATCTATCTCAAAATTTTGCATCCCGGAACTGACAGCTCGCACAATGGCTCTGATTCCCGCCCTTGTCTTCCTTCTTGTCCGTATCTCCGGCAATTCCTTTCTCTTCCTTTTCTTTTTTAATCATCTCCAGATTCTGACGAATCACCGCGCACGCATCACTCTCGCCAAACCGGGACTGCGTTACCATCAGCGCTTTTTCCAGCAGTCCGATCGCCTGATCATAGTTGCCGCGCCGCCATGCCAGCTCACCGGCTGCTGCCAGCGCCGAACCAAAGTGTCCCGACTGCACGCCTTCCGGGGACGCATAAAAAGTCAGGCTGTCTTTTAATTCCTCGTCCGCCTCTTCCAGCCGTCCCAGCGCCATCAGGGATAATGCCCGGTTGACATGGGTCGTCGCCACCTCTGCCTCGCTGTGTTCCATTTTCTGAATCAGCTCCAGTGCCTTATCCAGCGATTCCAGCGCCTTTTCATGTTCTTCCCGCTCCTGGTAGATCTGGCTGATATTATTGTAAAGACTTGCCATCTCATAGCCGTCCGTTTTCCCAAGATTCTTAAAAATTGCCTCTGCCTCCCTGTACTGGGAAAGTGCCTTCTCCACATCTCCAGCCATCCGGCGGGCGGTTGCCGCATTTAAAAGCGTCGTTCCATGATGGATCGAACCATCCAGCCCCATGCCCGCGATCAGGGACAGCGCCATATTCGCCATATCGACCGCCTGTGAAATCCGTCCCGTATTCCGGTAAAGTCCTTCCATCTCATTGCACATCATCAGGCAAAGACTTTTGTTGCCGGTATCCAGCCCCTCTTTCATCCAGGTCATCATTTTTTCCTCTGCCTCATCCAGCTTTCCCTGTGCATAGAGGCCATCCAGTTCCTGAAACATCTGCTGTGTATCCATTTTTCTCCCTCTTTCTTAATAAAATAATGAATCTATCCGTTCTTTATTCTTGTTTCTGTTATTTATTTCATTCTGGTCATTTTTCACATCCAAAAAAGATACCGCAAAACCTCCCATCCCTCTGCTCCCCATCTTCTTATTTCTGACAGGTCAGCGCACGGATTCTGTGGTTTCGCGGTATCCCACTATCTGTTCTCAAACCTTCTGTTTTGCATCAGCTGCATTGTTCTGTGATTGATACCTTTATTATACTAGAAACTGTGGTGTTTCACAAGACAAAATCTGTCATTACGTGTATATTTTTTTATTTTTCTGTCTTTTCCCAGGTGCATTTCATTCACAAACAGAGCACTCACCCGATTTTTCTTCCTGATCTTCTTTTTTCAGGCCTTTCCCTGTCCACCACACGACACCATATTCTCTTCCAGCTTCTCTCCTTGCTTCTCTTGGCAGTCCTCTCCAAAGCGCTCCTATTTCTTTTACTGCTCCAAAAACTCCCTCACGCAAGCCAGAAACCGTTCCCCATACTTCTCAAACTTATACGCGCCCACACCGGACACCTCCAGCATTTCCGCCTCGGTGGTCGGTTTCAGGATGCACATATGCGTCAGCGTCTTATCCGAAAATACGATATACGGCGGCACTTTTTCCTCGGATGCAATCTCGCGGCGCAGCGCGCGGAGTGCTTCAAAGAGAGTCTCTTCCTTCTCCGTAAATTCGGCTGCCCCGGCCGGAAGCTTCGCGCCCCGGCGGCTTTTCTTTCCGCTTCCGGACGCCGCCTGCTTCTCCCGCTCCTTCGCCATCTTCATCTCGACCGGCTCCGGCGCTTCCAGAAAAGCAACTCCCTTTTCCGTCAACTTGACAATCGAATACTCGTCCGTCGTGACAAAGAGATACCCCTCCATCTGGAGAAAATTGAACATCTGGCGCAGATGTACGACACTCTCCTTCGCCAGCTCCCCGTAATGTGGGTTTTCGTCCATCCGGTAATTGCGGATCTTGACCGTATTCGCCCCGTGAACCGTGTCCAGAATGACCGTCGTTCCATACCGCTGTCCGCACGACTGCACACAGCCCAAGATACTCTCTGCCGCCGCCTGAATGTCGATCGTGTCAAATTGTGTCATACAATTCAAGCAATTTCCGCAATAATTACTTCCGTACTCCCCGAAATACCGCAGAATATAGTCGCGCAGGCACTCATTCGTGAAACAGTAAAACGTCATCTTTTTCAGACGTTCCCAGTCGCGCTCCAGCACTACCTGGCGCGTATAGTCGTCAAGCTCCTGGTTGTCCTGGTTCCGCTCGATGAAAAGCTGGTTCGTCACCACATCGCGCCCGCTGTAATACAGGATGCATTCCGCCGGTTCACCGTCACGTCCTGCGCGCCCTGCCTCCTGATAGTAGGCTTCCAGGTTCTTCGGCATCCCGCAGTGCAGGACAAAACGCACATCCGAGCGGTCAATTCCCATCCCGAATGCATTGGTCGCCACCATCACCGGAACCCGATCATAGATAAAATCATCCTGATTCTTCTGCCGCTCCGCGTCCGAGAGTCCCGCATGATAACGCGTCACCGAAAATCCATCCCGGATCAACTTCTCGCAGATTTCCTCGACATTCTTGCGGGTCAGGCAGTAAATGATTCCTCCCTGCCCCGGATGCGCCTCCAGATATCCTCGGATCGCCGCATAGCGATCCTTCGGCGTCTCCACCGCAAAGTACAGATTCTTCCGGTCAAATCCCGTTGTCAGCATCACCGGGTTCTGTAACTGCAAAATATCGATGATATCATCCCGCACCTCTTTCGTCGCGGTCGCCGTAAAGGCACTGACCACCGGGCGTTTCGGCAGTTTCTCGATAAAATCAACAATCTTCAGATAGCTCGGTCTGAAATCCTGTCCCCACTGGGAAATACAGTGCGCCTCATCGATCGCCAGCATCGCGATATCCACGTGCATCGCGAAATCGAGAAATGCCTCCGTCATCAGACGTTCCGGCGCCACGTAGATGATCGGATAACGCCCCTCACGCGCATACCCCAGCGCCTTGTAATACTGCGCCGTCGTCAGCGAACTGTTCAGGTACGCCGCATGGACGCCCGCCTGATTGAGCGCTGTGACCTGATCCTTCATCAGCGAAATCAACGGCGACACCACCAGCGTGATTCCCGGCAGAATCAGCGCCGGAACCTGATAACACAGCGATTTTCCGCTGCCCGTCGGCATGATCCCCAGTACATCCCGCCCGTCGAGAATCCCGTCGATCAGCGTTTCCTGTCCCTCACGGAAGCTGTCATATCCAAAGTACCGCTTGAGGACTTCATATTTTTCCGATTTTTCATAATTCATGTATCTTTATCCCACACCCTTTCTCTTTCGTTCTGCCTCAACTATCCACCATCTTTCGCAGCCCCAGCCTCAAACATCCACCATCTCCGTCTTTCCTGAAACTTTCTTCCACAAGATGTTTCTCTAGACTCCACACATCCACACAAATTTCACTCTTTATAGATATACCGTCAAACCGTAAATCATTGCTTCCTTACAGAAGCCCCAACTCTTCCATCGCCCGGTAAATCCCATCTTCCTCTACGGTTTTCGCCGTAAACGTCGCATACGGCTCCAGTCCGGCGTCGTGTTTTCCCATGACGACCGCATTTGGAACATACTGGAACATCGACAGGTCGTTCATGCTGTCGCCAAAGACCCAGGCGTCCTCCAGTGCGATCCCGTATTGCTTCAAAATCCACTCAATCGCACTCGCCTTGGAATGCCCCATCGGCACACACTCATAGAAACCGCCGCCCCGGTCAATTACCTCAACATCCCGAAGTGTCTCAAAAAATCCCGCCGGATCGCTGTCTGCCCCGACTGCCACGCAAAACTTGCTGATCGAAAACGACGGATCCGACCAATCCTTCGCCGAAACAGAACCGCTCTGGTCGAGTATCGAACGGATCGTCCGCATCGTCTCAGTCTGCACCCCATCCGGACGGAAAAAGCAGGCGTCCACGCCCTCCATCACCGTATCCATCCGGAACCGCAGAATATCCTCTTTCAGTTTTTCCGCCCGTTCCGGCGAAATTCTCTGGTCATAGAGTGTCTTTCCATCCACGGAAATATAGGTACCGCAGCCGCAGAGCAGTCCGTTGACCGGCGCTTCCTCCCGGATTTTGGACGTCTGGCACCAGGTCCGTCCTGTATTAATAAACGTCAAATTTCCCTTTTCCATTGTTTTTTTAAGGCAAGCACCGCGCCCTGCGGTACCTGCCTTAATTTTTCACTAAACAATGTTCCATCAATATCGAAAAACAATGCTTTTTTATTTATCTTCATCTCTGAACACAATCTCCCCGGTCTCAGCATTCATGCTGTCTACGATCGCCAGTGATTCAACACGGATGCCCTTATCACGGATGCGTTTGCCGCCGTCCTGGAAACCTTTTTCAATGACGATGCCCGCTCCGACTAACTCTGCACCCGAATCCTGAATCAGGGTGGTCAGGCCGTCCAGTGCTTTTCCTTTTGCCAGGAAATCGTCAATGACCAGAACCTTATCGCCCTTTCCAAGGAACTCCTTGGACACGATAATATCATATACGGTACCATGTGTGAAAGATTCTACCTTCGTTGTATACACTTCTCCGGCGATGTTTTTCGTCTTTGTCTTCTTGGCAAATACAACCGGGATGTCAAAATACTCGGCTACGATACAGGCAATACCGATACCAGATGCCTCGATCGTCAGGATTTTATTAATCTCCTGGTCTGCAAACCGGCGTTTAAATTCCTTACCGATCTCCTGGAACAGATGAATATCCATCTGGTGATTCAGAAAACGATCGACTTTCAGTACATTTCCTTCTCTTACAATTCCATCTTTACGGATTCTGTCATATAAAACCTGCATCTCTCTATCCCCTTATCTGTATTTTTTATGAGGTGCTGCCTGCCCTGCGGCAGAATCCGCACCTCTTCTCATTCTGTGCTTCCATTGATTCCAGCTCTTTATGCCTACCAGATATCTCTCTTCATGCCTTGAACTCTTTGCAGGCATGAATCTCTTTACTCTGCCTCGTCCTCGGCTGCCTCTGTATTCAGCGCCGCATTGTTCTCCTCCGTGCTGACCGTAATCTTGGCATTTTCCACCAGGAAATCAAGTGTTTTCTGCATCAGAGCTGTATCATCCACCATCTTCTGGTCGATATTGTCATTCTGAAGCATCGTCTCCAGGCTCTCGTAGCCGTAACGTTTTGCCAGTGCTTCCTTGTCCGAGTCATCGATCGTGATATTTTCCTGCTTGGCAATCTCATTTAAAACGAGAGACTGCTTCGCCATCTCTTTGGCTTCCTGGCGGATCTCCTGTTTGAAGCTGTCCTCATCGCTTCCGATCATGCTCGCATAGGTCGCCAGATCGACGCCGTAAGCGGAAAGCATATTGGTATACGCCTTTAACTGGGTATCATACGCCTCATCGATCGACGCGGTTGAGCATACAACCTCCGAATTGTCCACAACGGCATTCAAAATATCGGTATCTCTCTGATTGTCAATCGAGAGCTGTTTCTGCTCTAAGAGGTTCTCACGGGTGGACTCACGGTATTTCTCCACGGTCCCGTCATCCGGCGATACGGAAGCAACGAAATCATCCGTCAGCTCCGGAATGGAACGCTCCTTGACCGCATTAACCGTCACCTCAAATACAACCGCCTTGCCTGCCAGATCCGGGTTGTTCGGATATGGATCCGGGAACGTCAGGTTTAAATCTTTCTGATCGCCTTTTACAGCACCAACCAGACCGTCCTCAAATCCATCGATAAAGCTGCCAGATCCCAGTGTCAGGTCATATCCCTCAGCGGTTCCGCCCTCAAATGCTTCACCATCCAGAAGTCCCTTATAGTCGATATTGACTTGATCGCCCGTCTGAGCCGCCCGGTCTACCTCGCGGTACTCTGCTTTTGAATTTAACACCTGCTGAATCTGGTTGTCCACTTCCTCATCTGTCACGGATGCCTCCGTCACCGTCACAGCGATGCCCTTGTATTCGCCCAGCTTCACGCTGCTCTCTGCGACATACTCTTCGGTCTCCGCAGCCGTGCTCTCCGCTGCAGTCGTCTCACTCTCTGTCTTTTTTCCGCATCCAGATGTCGCTACTGCTACCGCAGCCGCGAGGCAGATGCCTACTATCTTCCATTTTTTCATTCAATTTTCCTCTATCTCTCATTTTCCCGCCGCCCCGTCCTGGAACCAGCTTCCAAACGCCCGTATGATCCACCGGCACGTATGTCTTACCAATCATAATACCACAAACCAGCGTATCACAAAAGTGATTTTTTCATATTTTATGGATTCTTCCAATTTTAGAAAACCGTATATGAATGATTAGACAAAAAAATTCCGCCAGGAAAAAACGTTTTGTCTTTCCTGACGGAATTTTCTGGCTATTTTTTAGCGGCAGAACGCTGCAAATGCCAGATATGTATTGTAAATATCCAGTTTTGATGCCAGCTCAAACGGCGCGTGCATGGATAAAATCGGAACGCCCATATCCACAACATCTACATCCATGCCAGCCACAAACAGGGCAACGGTACCGCCGCCGCCGATGTCTACCGCACCCAGCTCGCCGATCTGCCAATATACGCCAGCCTCGTCCATGATCTGGATCACCTTTGCCATCGTCTCCGCACTCGCGTCGTTGCTGCCGGATTTGCCGCGCGCACCTGTATATTTTGTCAAAACAACTCCCTTATTCAGATAGCAGGAATTGCGCTCCTCAAAAACGCTTGCAAACGTCGGATCATAGGCCGCATTGACATCTGCCGACAGGCACAGGGAATGTTTCAGCGCCTTGCGGGAATCCACATTTCCTGCCTTGCACAGGCCCTCGATATAATGCAGGGTAAAATCAGAGTTTAAGCCGGTATTTCCAACAGAACCGATCTCTTCTTTATCGGCCAGAATCGTAACCGTCGTGTGTTCCGGCGATTTTGCCTCTATCTCGGCACACAGCGCCGTGTACGCGCACACCTTGTCATCCTGTCCGTATGCGCCGACCAGACTGCGGTCCAGGCCGACGTCAGTTGCCTTGACGGCCGGTACAAACTCGATCTCTGCCCGCAGGAAGTCCTTCTCCGTCATGCCGTAGCGCTCATTTAAGATCGACAGGGCCAGCAGCTTGACCGGCTCCTTGATCGACTCTTCTTCCTCGCACGGATATGGCAGGGAACCCACAATGATATTTAACTCCTCGCCCTTGATGCCGTCTTTCAGTTTCCGCTCGTTCTGCTGTGCAGCCAGATGCGGAAGCAGATCGGTCACGCAGAAGACCGGATCGCCCTCTTTTTCACCGATGGAAATATCCATCGAAGTGCCATCCTTTAAAATCACAACGCCGTGCATCGCCAGCGGGATCGTCGCCCACTGATACTTGCGGATGCCGCCGTAATAATGGGTCTTGAAATACGCCGTCTCAGCTTTCTCGTACAGCGGATTCGGTTTCAGATCCAGGCGCGGGGAATCGATGTGCGCCACGTTGATGCGGACGCCGTCCTCCAGCGGACGTTTTCCGAACGTGCTCATCAGAAGGGCCTTTTTCCGGTTAATCTGATATACCTTATCGCCCGGCTGATAGGTTTTTCCTTCTTCAAACTCTTCATAACCGGCAGCTTCCAGGCGGAGTACCGCCTCGCGGACAAATTCACGCTCCGTTTTTGCCGCATTTAAAAATTTCTTATATCCCTCACAGAATGCAAATGCCTTTTCCTCCTGCTCCGGGGCTTTTTTCCCAATATTCGGGAATTCCCAGGTCAGTTTTTCCTTCTGTTCTTTGGCTGCTGACATATCGTTCCTCCTCTTAGGTTTTTTTACATTTTTTGTTCCAATTCTATTTACTGACTGTTTCACGCTGCATCCGCGTCTCTTTTTCTTAAAAATACTCTTTTTAAATGCCTCTCTTTTTTCTGTGACAATTCAGCGTGTAACAATTCAGCGCCTTTTGGATTATTTCTTCTTCACTATCGTATCACTATCCAGCAGAATCGTAAATGGTCCGTCATTCAAAAGCTCGACTTTCATATCTGCCCCAAATATACCATGCTCGACCTTCCGCACCTGTCCGGCGCAGCGCGCCAGCGCGTGTTCGTAGAGATGGTTCGCCAGCTCCGGATTTCCCGCTCCCGTAAATCCCGGACGGTTTCCGTGGCTGCAGTCCGCGTACAGGGTAAACTGGCTGATCAACAGAATCTCGCCATCCACATCCGCCAGCGAACAGTTCGTCTTGCCGTTCTCATCCTCAAAAATACGCAGCTTGCACATTTTATCCACCATTTTGTCGGTGATTTCCTCCGTATCGGTGTCGCTGACGCCCATCAGCACCATATATCCACGGCCGATTGAGCCGATCAGTTCGCCGTCCACTTTTACACTCGCGTGTTTGACTCTCTGTAGTACAAATCTCATGTTTTCTCCTGATTCTTATCTTCTTTTTTCGCTATGTTTGAGACATTTTCCAATGAATGTTATGCTTCCTCACTGACATCTCGGCAGCTGATTTTTAAAAAAATTCTTCTTTCATCGACTCCCTGCCGTCCTCTCAAATATTCCTTTTGAAAACAGCCCACCATAACATTTACTGTAATCTTTCTTTAACGCAGCAATGCCCGCAGCCTTGCCAGCAGATTTTCCGCATTTTCCTCGCCCAGAATGACCTCGCGCGCCAGAATCGGGCGGTCGGTGATGACGTTATCGACACCGATCATCTTCATCCGCTCCAATTCGCTCTTTTTATTGACCGTCCAGACGTGGACTTCCTTACCACAGGCATGGACGCGCTCGACCAGCTTCCGGTTCGCTGAACTGGAAATCAGACTGATAAAATCGATCGCATCATCCTCATAATAGCTTCCATACGCCGCCGACAGGATGTAACCCGTATAAATATCCGGATCCGCCGCCTTGACCCGCTTTAAATAGGAAAGACTCGTCGATGTCACGACGCACTGTTCCACAAAATCATTCTCCCGGATACAGTCCACGACCTTTTCCGGCAGGTCACTCGACGCGCCGACATATTTAATCTCTATATTCAGCATCATCCGGCCTCTGACATACTCGATGACGTCCTCCAGCTTCGGGATCTGCGTCCCGCTGTACTCCTGCGAATACCAGCCGCCCGCGTCTACCTGCTGCAGCTCGTCCCAGGTCAGCGACCGGATGGTCCGCCGCGTCCCGTCGATCCGCTGCAGATTGCTGTCGTGAAACAGCACCAGCACACCGTCCTTCGTCTCCTGTACGTCCAGCTCCGCAAAATCCGCCATCTGATCGGCGGCCGCCTCCATCGCCGGCATCGTATTTTCCGGCGCAGAGTTCGATGCGCCCCGGTGGGCCGTGATCTGCACCTCGCTCAGCATATCCGCCGCCAGCACATTGCCCCGGTAGAAAGCGTCATACATCGCCCCGGCGCTTAAGGCCGTCAAAAGCGCCAGCGCCGCCATCCGGTTGCGCCGTCCAAACCACGGCATCCCCGCCGTCTCTCCCGCCTCAAACTTCCAGCGTTCCTTTTTCTGGCGTTTCCGGTCAAGCTGCACATACAAAACGGTCAGCGCACCATAATTCACCGTCATCAGCGCCATGCTCATGAGCGGCATGAGAACCATCTCGATCCGGTCACGCGCTTCCAGAACCAATATGAGTTCCAGCCGCCGATCTGCAAACCACACGGCAAAAACTGCCACGATCGTGACCGCCGCCATATAAACTGCCACCGTGACCGCTGTCACAGCCAGATTGCACAGGACAAGTGTTCCGACCACCTGCACCTGGTTGCCGCGCAGCAGCTCCCGGCTTCGCAGGAATCCGCCGCGAAATGACCTCTGTTCCAGCATACAGCCAAAACACAGGAAAATCGTCGGAAGCGAGATGACCGCCGCACCGACGATCACACCAACCAGCAAAAGCCGTCCCCAGTTTTCCGCCAGAAGCGCCGGAAGGATAAATTTAACTGTCTTGATATGGCACAAGGCACGGTAAATCAAAAAAGAATGAAGCACCATGCCGTGAACCGCCATCACCAGAAACAGCCGCAGATTCCGCTTGCGGACTTCCGAGATCGTCAGCCGGATCCCCGCCACAAACATCGAAAATGCGCTCATTTTCCGCGAAAGCGCCGCCGCCTGAAACGCCGCCAGCAATCCCGCCGCCTCGATGGCACCTCCCACCAACAGAATGGCCGCCATCAAAAGCAGGATCGCAATCGTGACCGGACGCATCAGGTAGGAAACCAGGTTGCTGACCGTCACGTAGCTGTAACCGGATGTGTGCACCGACAAGCGAAACAGCGCCGCCACCGCCTGCAGAAGGATCGGTAGCGTGAGCAGACGGAATGCCAGCTCAAACAGCAGAATATTCCCCCCATTTACCTGAACAATCTGCTTTGTCTCGCCCATCCGCCTGCGTATTTTCATTTCTCTCGTATCCTACTCTCCAACTTTCCTCCGGTCCCCGGCCGGCACTTCCCCGCTCCGGTTTCCGTCATCTGGCTTCTGCTCTTTCCCCGCGGGCATCTTATCCCGCTCCTGTTTCATCATTTCCTCCGCCTGTTTCGCGGCTTCCTTCTCCTTCGCCTGTTCCTCTGCGATCTTCGTGATCGCCTGATTCAGGGAAAACATCTTATTATCCAGCATATCCGCCATATCCGCGCAGGCTTTTAACTCCTGCTCCAGATACACCGGCGCATTTCCTTCAAATTTATAATAAATCTTGTGTTCCAGACTCGCCCAGAAATCCATCGCAATCGTCCGGATCTGAATCTCGACCTTCGTATCCACCGGGCCGTCGCTCAGATAAATCGGGATTGTCACGACCATGTGATAGCTCTTATAGCCATTCGGCTTCGGATTCTTGATATAGTCCTTCACCACCAGCACCGTCACATCCGACTGGCGCGCAATCATTTCCGCGATCCGGTAAATATCCGGGCTGAACGAACAGATGATGCGGATGCCCGCAATATCGCTCAGATGTTCGATCATGTTCGGGATCGTCACCTCATGCCCACCGCGTTTGAGCTTCTTGACGATACTCTCCGGCGTTTTCAGACGCGATTTGATGTGCTCGATCGGATTGTAATTATATAAATGAATAAACTCGTTATTTAAAATTTCGATTTTCGTGTTAATCGCTTTCAGCGCGGAATTATACAAAAACATCACCGTTGTCCACTGGTCAAGCTGATTATACGTCTCAGGGATATTCAATGTTCCCTCTCCTTTACTGCTATTTAGTCAAATTTAAAGCCCTTTAACAGCTCGGCAAACCCGGTGGTCGCCTCGCCGGACTCATGGTAATTAAATACCTCTTCTTCCGCCGCCTCATCCGGCTCTACCTCTTTCATGCTCAGGCTCAGCTTGCCGTTTGTGGTCGAGAGGATCTTAACCGTCACTTTCTGTCCTACTTTTACAACCGCGCCCGGATTCTCAACTCTCTTTTTGCTCATCTGGGAAACGTGTACCAGTCCACTCAGGCCATTTTCCAGAAGGACAAACGCGCCGTACGGCTTGATCGTCTCGACGGTTCCTTCCATGATCGCGCCTGCCTCACAGCGGGCGATCCGGCTCTTCTTCTCCGCATCCTGTTTCTCTCTCGCCAGCTCCCGGCCAGACAGGACGAGGCGCTTTTTCTCCTCATCTGCCTCGATTACCAGTACCGGACTCTTCTTTCCATTCCAGCTCTCCAGGTCCTCGACATACGCTGCGTCCAGTCTCGACGCCGGGATAAAGCCGCGCACGCCTTCCACCATCGCAACCGCACCGCCGTTTACGACCTCGGAAATAGTAACGTCAAGCGGCGTGCGCTCATCCAGAAGCTGACGGAAATGTTCCCAGGTCATCCGGTCATTTGCCTCCTTGCGGGATAAAACAACATTGCCTTCGCCGTCATCGGTCTGAATCACGGTTGCCGTCAGCAGATCGCCCGGCTGAATCTCTTCTTTCATATTAAAATCCGGATCATTGCTCAGGTTCTCACGGTCAATCACGCCCTGAGCAAAATATTTCAGATCCACCAGCACCTGGTCATCCGTCACTGCAACCACCGTGCCAGTCACGATATCGCCCTCATGCAGGCGCTTGAAAGACGCCTCCAGCTCCTCGGCGTAGTCTTCCATCGTCTCAACCGGCTCTTCTGGAGCTGCCTCTGCTTCTTTTTCGGCTGTCTCCGCCTCTTTTTTGACTGCCTCTGCCTCTTTTTCAGCTGCTTCTGCCTTAGAAGCATCCGCCGACTTCATTTCCTCTGTCTTCTCTTTATTCTCATCCATCTCGGTATTTCTCCTTTCCGCTCCTTCTGCACTCTTTTGAGTGTCAAAACTCTATTGTCTATTTAACCATATTCCACCCGATATTTCCAGAGTGAATTTGTGAAAATTATCTTAAAAACACTTTACTGACACCTGATTCGCACACTCAGGCAGACAAACATACCTGATCCAAACCGCACGAAAGACCGCACCTGCCTGCGCCTGTGCGGTCTACGTTTACACACAGTTTACACATTATGTAAACTACGGTGCGAGTTCAACAATCCTTTGCATTCTAAAATCAAAAAATCTCAGCATTACTCTATCACACAGAATTTTTAGTCCATAAAATTTCTATGTGCAACTTTTAATTTCTACCCCTTCATCCTACACCCGTCTCCGCCTTTCTTTCCACGCCATGGTTCTTCTGCCAAAATGTCACGCCGCCAACCAGCACAAGCCCCAGCAGATCCGTCCATGCGCCCGGATCCATCATGCACAGACCGCCCACGATCAGAAGCAGCCGCTCTACAACGGACAGCCGTCCAAACAGAAAACCGTTGAGCGCCGCTGCGATCCCGAAAATGCCGAGCAGCGAAGTGATACAGATCTGCACAACCTGAAGCGCATTCGTGTCGATAAAGACCATCGCCGGGTTAAATGCCAGAATATACGGCACGATAAATGCCGCAATCGCCAGCCGGGTCGCATTGAGCGCCGTTTTCATCGGCGGCGCCTTGGCGATCGCGGAACCCGCGTAGGCCGCCAACGCCACCGGCGGCGTGATATCGGCCACGATTCCGAAATAAAAGACGAAGAAATGCGCGCAGACCAGATTGATTCCGATCTCCGGTGCAATCAGAATCGGCGCACAGGTCGCCGCCATGATGCAGTAATTGGCCGTCGTCGGAACCCCCATGCCAAGCACGATGCAGCACAGCATCGTCAGAAACAGCGCGATCAGCGGTTTTCCCTGGGAAACGGCCACGATCGCCGTGATCAGCTTCGAAGCCAGACCGGTCGAAGTGATGCAGCCAGCCACCAGCCCCGCCATCGCACAGGCCACCGCCACCGTGATCGTGCCGCGTCCGCCTGCCTCCAGCGCATCCACGATCTTCGTGGCTGTGATTCGGTTCTGCCGGTTCAACACGCCGACCGCAATCGCGGCAAAGATAGCTACGGAGGCTGAAAACTGCATCGTAAACGTATTCGTTGAAACCAGCACCACCAGTACAATCAGCGGTGCCAACAGATAAATCTGTTTTATCAGCACCCGCATCTGCGGAAGTTCTTCCCTCGGAATCCCCCTCAGTCCCAGTTTCTGCGCTTCCAGATGGACCGCGATGTAAATCCCCGCAAAATACAGCACCGCCGGAAGGATGGCTTTCAACGCGACTGTCGCATACGGGACACCCATGTACTCCGCCATCAAGAACGCCGCCGCGCCCATGATCGGCGGCATGATCTGTCCCCCCGTCGAGGCCGCCGCTTCGACCGCCCCGGCAAATTCCGGACGGTAGCCGCATTTTTTCATCATCGGGATCGTGACTGAACCCGTTGTGACGGTGTTTCCGACCGAAGACCCCGATACCATCCCACAGAGTGCCGACGAAATAACCGCCACCTTCGCCGGGCCGCCCGCCGAGGAACCACATAGACAATTTGCCAGATCGATAAAGAAATTCGAGATTCCCGTCCGTTCCAAAAATGCCCCGAAAATGATGAAGACCACAATATATTTTGCACAGACATTAATCGGCGTATTCATGACGCCGCTCGTCGTGTAAAACAGATCATAGATGACCTTCCCGAAGCGCACCGTCGCAAACGTGTATGCGAGCAGTGCCCCGACCACACAGAGAATCGGGATTCCCACACAGCGCCTGCAAAGCTCCATGAGCGACAGCACCGCCAGAATCGCCATCAGCACCATAACCGGATTCTTCGTGACCCGCGTCGCCAGCTTGATGATCGCGTGCGCGTTCGCCGCAAAATAGAAAAACGGAAGCGCTCCCGCCGCCATCAGCACCCAGTCGTACCACGGCATATGGTTGACGCGCCCATCGCCCTTCTGGATCGGATAATGCAGGTACCCGAGAATCAGTATCATCCCCAGAAACATCGACAGCCTGACTTCCGGAAGCGCGGTGCTGAACAGTGTCACATAAATGCTGTAAACGGAAAAGAGCACCGACAGCCACCGGATGACCAACGCCGGTTTTCCCTGCCAGATGCGTGTGTTGGATTCGCGGTCATATTTTTTCATGACTAACTCGACATCCGCGGCAGTTCCAGTATCTACATCTCCCATTTCCATGGCTCCAAGTTCCAAGTGTTTCGCATCTGGTGCCCTATTTTTCTTTTTCTTCCATTCATCCATTCGTATAACCCCCTTTCACATTTGATTTCTGCTTTTCCCCATATCCGCATTTCCACTCTTTCCTTGCGCAACGCCTTGCTTTCTTTTTTCTCTCACATTTCCATGTTTTAGCTTTATATTCCTGACACTTTCATTCTTTTCCCTGCATTGTATTTCCACGCCTTATTTCACCGGCACTTCCATCCCTTTTTCTGCGAAATATTCCGCCGCGCCCGGATGATACGGAACCGCTGTGACTGAAGTGGCAAATTCAAGATTCAGCTCCGCGCCCTTTGCATGAGCTGCTTTGATGGAATCCATATTTTCAAAGATACCATAGCAGAAATTATAGACATCCTCCGCCGGAACATCATCCCGCGCCACGACTACCGCGCCGACTGCTACTGTCTTGATATCCTCATCTGTTCCATACGCAGATGCCGGGATCGTATTTTTGCTATAATACGGCGATTTCTCAATCAGCTGATCCATATGCTCATCGTCCAGGCTGACAAGGTAGACATCCTTCGTCGCCGCCAGAGAGGTGATCGCGGTGGTCGGTGCCCCCGCTACGACAAATGCGGCGTCAATCTTGCCATCCTGCAGCGCCTCTGCACTATCCCCAAACGATTGGTACGTCGGATTTATATCTTTTTCGATATCCAGTCCATATGCCCCCAGAACATCGACCGCATTATAGTAGACCCCCGAGCCCGCCGCACCTACGGATACATTCTTGCCCTCCAGATCCGCTACCGACCGAATCGACGGATCCAGGGTAACGATCTGCACCTGCTCCATATACAGCGCGGCTACCGTCGAAAAATCCTCAACCTTTCCATATTCCTCAAACAGGTTCGTGCCGTTGTAAGCATACGCCATAACGTCTGACTGTACAAAGCCCAGATCCGCATCGTGTGCGTCCAGCGCCTCGATGTTCGCCTGGGAACCGCCCGATGTGATCGCTGTCACAGAGGTGCTCGTCGATTCTCCGACCTTGCCCGCCAACACACCGCCAAACCCGTAATATGTACCCTGATCGCCTCCCGTGGTAAAAATCAGGCTGGTTCCACCATCTTTACCGCCTTTCTTGCTATCGGACGCCTGAGCGCCATCCGAGCCTCCGTTAGGTTCCATATCAGCTGAGTCCGTCCCTGTTTCCGCTGAGACGCCCGTTGTCCCCGTACTCCCGCAACCTGCCAATACTATCCCCGCTGCCATAATCGCAGAAACCCTCAAAATCACATTTTTCCTCATTTTCATTCTCCTCCTTACTTTTAAACTTGCTCTCGGATTAAACCGACAAAAATTACCATTATCATCTTATGGGAAATGTGTGCAGAATATTCCTGTCATCGAAAAAATGCTTCAAAAATCCAGTTCTTTCTCTCTCCCAGTTAGCGCAGTACGCTTAACTATTTTTTATCCCAGTTTACCTTCCCCTCTATACCTCAACGAACCGTTCGATACAAGAACCAAGAATATGCCTTGGCATATTCTCGCGCCGAGCGTGATCGCTTGCGACATGATTCTTTTTCGCGCGGGTGCACATCTATGCGGAGCGTTTTTATTTCATAGGATGCATTTTCCTATGAAATGAAAAAGCGCCTCCGGACTCTCATCCAAAGGCACTTCCTCTTCCGATCTTTCCGATCGCCGCAGAATGAGGGGGCATTCTGCGGGTTATTTAGTTGTATGTAAATTGTATGATGCAGGCTTAACTGTGGTTTTCTTTTCCCTGCGAGCAAAATGAACCAGCAGTCCGCCCATAATCAGCACGCATCCGAGCAATTTGGAACTTGTCATCTGCTCATGGAGAACCAGTGCGCCCAAAATAGAGGCGCTCATCGGGTTGAGGGCACACATCATGCCCGCTACTTCTGCCGTTGTCCCACGCTGAGCCACCGGCTGGAGTGTGAATCCAAAACAGCTTCCTACGACCGCCAGCGTTCCGAGCATCGCCCATTCTGCGCCCGTCTGCGGAAGTCTCGTCTGTTCTGTGAGAAGCGACGCCAGAAGCGTCCACACTCCCATCGTTCCTACCTGGACGATTCCGAGTAAAAGTGGATCGTATTTCTTTGAAAAATAACCGGTCGTGATAATTGCCGTCGCATAAAACAGAGCTGCCATCAAAAGATACAAGCTGCCCGGACGAAGCAGGCCGCCGCTCTTTCCAAGGGTCAGGAAGCCGATTCCGGTCAGCGCCAGTACCACACTGATGATCGTGCGTTTCTCCGGGAATTTCCGAAGCAGGATGCCCTCTAAAATCGGTACAAACGCAACGGCTGAATTTTCAATAAAAGAGGTCGTCGCCGTATCCGTTTTCCGAAGTCCGAACATCTCCATCGCCATAACCAGGGTAAAAATACTCCCCATGATCGCCCCGCCGGCAAATGTATACCGGTCGATGGTGCGCAGCTTCTTGTGGAACAATATGACTAAAATAATGCCTGCCAGCAGAAACCGGACCGCCAGCAAGTTAAATGGCTGCAACGAATTCATCGCCATTTTGGAAAATATATAGGAAGTGCTTCTGGCGATGATGACCGCCGCAAGCAATTGTTCACTCTGTTTCCGAGTCATGTTTTCCTCCTTTTTATCCTGAAACCTGCATTTTTCTACAAATGCAGTACCTGTTAATCTCCCTCTATCCAATAAAAATGATTCCTGCCTGCTCTCCCTGCAATTACCAGAAAAACAACGGCAGCAAGATCATAACCGCGTTCAATCCTTAGCGGATACAAGCATATCCGGCAGAGGTGACGTTATCGCCTTCCTCTGACAATTGCCATTATAAAGCACTTTCAAATTTGTGTATAGCGCATATTTTTCATTTTATCTTTGCATTTTTATCAAAGATAGCCTATACTCTATTTTATAGAACGAACACAAACAAAACCCAACTGCCTTATTTTCAAAAAATGACATCAATGGCATAATTCCAACACAATTTTCACATCCGTGAAACATCACAAACAAAACCATTCCTGTCATTTTTCCAAAAAGACATCTTGATTGCATAGAATCATCCCACTCAACAGGAGGTACACTCATGGATACAGACAAATACAAAGCCTTACTCTCCGCCATCGAAACCGGCAGCTTAAGCGCGGCGGCCGCCGAACTGGATTATACGCCCTCCGGCGTCAGCCGGGCGGTTGCCTCACTGGAGGAATCGCTTGGTTTTTCGCTTCTGGTGCGAAAAAAAAGCGGCGTTCTTCCCACCGAAGAATGCCAGCTTTTACTGCCCTTATTTCGAAATCTGATTCACACGCAGGAACAGATTGACCAGACTGCCGCGCGCATCTGCGGTCTGGAAACGGGTTCCGTAACGATTGGAACCGCTTACAGTCCTTATTATCCGGTTCTCTCCCGCCGCATCATGGAATTCCAGGCGCTCCATCCCGGCATTTCCGTCCGTCTGATCGAGGGAACCAGCTCCCATCTGTGCAACCTGCTTCAGGAACAGACGCTTGATTTCTGTATCGTCAGCCGCCGCGACGGGATCGACACCTTCATTCCGCTCTGTGAGGACACGATCTGCATCTGGGTTCCGCAGTCGCACCCGGCGGTTCAGAATGGCATCTACCCGCTCCGGGAGCTTTCCGGCGAAAACTATATTGCCATTCACCCCAACATGGAAACAGACAATTCGCGGCTTCTGGCGAAGCACCATATCACGCCCCATATCTGTGCCTCGACCTCCGACGTCCCGGCCGCATGGACGATGGTCGCCGCCGGAATGGGCGTTACCTTAATCAACCGCATCTTATCCAGACAGTGGGACGGACCGGTTGTGACGCTTCCGCTCGACACCTCTACCTCCTTTGAAATCGGCATCGCCGCCCCCTTGCGGGAAATGCAGTCGCCAGCGGCAGCGGAACTGATGGAATTTATGCGCAATGATCTGATTCACGCATTCGAATAATCTACTTTCCACGGTTCAGCACGCAGATTCCAAAATTCAGATACCCCGCGTACGTCAGCCACACCAGGTACGGCACGAAAAGCGCCGCCGCTTTCCCGGAAATCATCCGAAAGGCCGCGTGGCACTCATAGACGAGATACCACAAAAGCGCCAGCCACGCAAAGGAAAGCACATATTTTTCAGCCCGGAAAAAGAGCAGCGGCCAGACAAAATTGACGGCAAGCTGAAGCCCATAAAGCAGAAGCGCTTTCGAACGGTCGCGTGACCACTCGGTCAAAACAATCCGGTAGGACGCAATTCCCATACAGACAAACAAGATCGTCCAGACGATCGGAAACAGCCACCCCGGCGGCGAAAAGGGCGGCTTTTTCAGCTCCTTAAAGGTACTCATACTATTTTTCGTCAAAAAAGCGGACAGGCCGCCGACTGCCAGGGGCAGGGCAATACACGCCGCGAATGTTTTAAAGCGGATTTTCATAGATGCTGCTCCTTTCAAGGTGCCTTCTCCTCAAACAGCAAATAGCTCCTAACGTGCTGTTTTTGCACTCTTTTATTTCCAGCATATACGAAAATCCGCTTTTTATACATTTTTTAATGACGTCGAGGTCAATTCCATTTTATCAAGATCCACCCTCAAACAAACCGTTCCGCCTTCTCCTCTACTCCTCTCTCTTCACCTGCCGCAGCACCTCCTCCGGCACTGAATCCAGCAGATAATTTTTGTGTCCGCTGTCCGGACGGTTGGTGTGCTCGCGCGTCAGATTTTTTACACGGTCTACTTCTTCCTTGAAATCCCGCGCCGAATACAGCCCGCAGCCCTGGCCGCGGATGATGATCTGTTCCAGGCGGTCCGAAGTCGCTACCATCACCGTATATTTCCGCCCGTTTTCATGGGCAAATTTCTCGATATACTGGTCGGCCGTCTCCGCCTCTTTCGTAAAGACCACATGAATGTTGTGGTAATCCGCCACCTCGGTCCGGTGTCCCTGCACCCGGTAGGCGTCGAACACAGCGATGACCTCGATGCCTCGGCTTCCCTGATAATCGCAGAGAATATCTAACAGCTTGCCGCGGGCACTGTCAATATTGATCTTCGCCAGCTCATTTAGCTCGTCCCAGGAAAAAATGATATTGTATCCATCGACCAACAAATATTCCCGAACTGCCGACGCCATTTTCCCTTTGAAGCTGCCGATTCTGCTGCCCGGTCTGCCATTTTCCGGCGTTTTCCCTGCATATTTCAATTTTCCTTCATTTCCAGCCGCGGAACTTCCCGAGTTTCCCGCATTTCCAGATGCCGAAGTTTCAGCCGTCCCATCTTTCGAATCACTCTTCTGTCTTGCCGCCTCCTGTCTCCGCGCCGTCTCCCCATACACGCCAGCGCCGTACTGCTGTACGGGTCGTTTGCTGCTTCCGCCCCAGCGGCGTTTTCCGCCGTCTTCCTTCTTATTAGCATGGTAAGTACGCGCCAGAATCGCATCAACCTCATCCGTTCCGATCCACATCTCCTCGACCGAACCGCCGCCCTGTCCGTCAGAAGAGCGCGCGCCTGCCTCGGCGATCGTCTCCCGGCGTTTTCCGTTGGACGCGCCCAGGCAGCTTTCCAGATGCATATAATCTTTGACCTCGTCCCAGTTGACGACAAATCCGGCTCCGTGGGTACAGAATACCGATCCGCTCGGATTGGCCAGATCCGCATCCGGGTCATACCCGGCCGCTGCAATGACTTCTTCCTCATTGTGGCACGGTCCATAGCCATCGAGCGTGCAGATAAGCTGTCCCAGTCCGCTTGTGTAGGCGGTTACCTCCGTCTGGTACCCGTCAAGCGACGCTACTGGAGCGCGCCCAGTCAATACTGCCTGTCCGTCCTCCAGCGACGGCCCCTCAAACACGGCAAACCGCCGTTCCAGATCGGTCATCGCACGGCCTACCATCTTGTCCGGTATCGTCAGATGAAAGGCATAAAACGGTTCCAGCAGCACCGAATGCGCCTGCATCAGTCCCTGACGGACCGCCCGGTACACGGACTGGCGGAAATCGCCACCCTCCGTGTGCTTGACATGAGCACGTCCCGATTTCAAGGTGATTTTCATATCCGTGATCGGCGCGCCAATCAGAACCCCTCTATGAACACGTTCTTCCAGATGCGTCAGCACCAACCGCTGCCAGTTTTTATTTAAAATATCCTCGCTGCAATCCGTATCAAACACCAGCCCGCTGCCCGGTTCCCCCGGCTCCAGCAAAAGATGTACCTCCGCATAGTGGCGAAGCGGCTCAAAATGTCCGACGCCCTCGACCGTATCCGTGATCGTCTCTTTATATACAATGCTGCGCCCGCCAAACCGGACATTGACCCCAAACCGCTCCGCAATCAGGCTTTTCAGGATCTCCATCTGAATTTCACCCATGATCTGGGCGTGAATCTCTTTCTTTTCTTCTTCCCAGACAATATGAAGCTCCGGTTCTTCTTCCTCTAATTGGAGCAGTTTCGGCAGCATGGCCGCCGCATCCACCTCCTCCGGCAACTCGACGCGGTACGTCAAAACCGGCTCCAGCACCGGTTCCGCGCCCATTTCGCAGGCTCCCAGTCCCTCTCCCGGCTTTGTATTCAAAAGTCCTGTCGCCGCGCAGATCATCCCCGCCGGTGCCTCGCTGACCGCCTCGTACTTATCGCCCGAATACAGGCGGAGCTGATTGACTTTTTCCTCGCCAATCCGGTCTTTTACATGCAGTACGCCCCCCGTAATTTTCATATAGGTCAGGCGTTCTCCCTGGCTGTCACGCACAATTTTAAATATTTTCGCACCAAATTCATCCGGATAAGCCGGTTCCAGTGTGTACGTTTCCAGACCGTGCATGAATTCCTCCACGCCCGTATTTTTAAGCGCCGAACCGAAATAGCACGGAAACAGATCCCGGCTGGCAATCCGGCGGCAGAGCGCCTCTTTGGATACTTTTCCGGTTTCTAAAAATTCCTCCAGCTCCGCTTCGCCGCTGACCGCCGTTTCTTCATAAAAGTTTTCCGTTCCATCCGCCCCAAAATCAACGAAATTACCGCCCAGCGACTCTTTTAAGTCGCGCAGGACTTCCTGTTCCCGCCCCGGCGCCAGATCCATTTTATTGATAAAAAGAAACGCCGGGATCTGATAGCGCGCCAGCAGACGCCACAGTGTCCTCGTATGTCCCTGCACGCCGTCCGAACCGCTGATGACCAGCACCGCATAGTCCAGCACCTGAAGCACCCGCTCCATTTCCGCCGAAAAATCCACATGCCCAGGTGTGTCTAAAAGCGTCACTTCCATATCGTCCCACGCAAGCCGCGCCTGCTTGGAAAAAATCGTAATGCCGCGCTTTTTCTCCAGTTCATATGTATCCAGAAACGCGTCGCCCTTATCCACCCGTCCCAGGTGACGGATCATGCCCCCCGCATAGAGCATCGCCTCCGATAATGTCGTCTTCCCCGCATCTACATGTGCCAGGATTCCCACCGCCAGTCTCTTCATGTATGTTACCCTCATTTCCGTTCTATATAAATGTTCAAATCGTTCCCATTATGGCCGATATTTGCAAACCAGCTTTGAACTTCGATTTCATGATACTCGCTCTATCTGTTATGATACCATGTATGGCACTGATTGTAAAATACCGCATGCCGGCCGGCCCACAGCTTCTTTACCATTCATGCACTCCCCCGATAAACCTTTCATTCTCTGCTCAAAAAAACTCAATCCGCAGACACGTTTCTCTTTCCCCTATCTCACAAAAAAAATGTCTCTATTTTTCTTTTTTTCGTGATTTTTCGGATTGCCAATTTTTTGTATTTCTTATAAAATCTACTCTCAGAG